>DATEOG010000228.1:0-5987 GCA_035274345.1 Gemmatimonadaceae bacterium | reverse complement strand
CGATTGAGCAAGCCGTTGATCCCCGGGTGGACGCTCGCGCTCGAGGCCGCACAGCGGCTGGAGCCAACCTCGTGGCTCGCGTTCACCGCGCGCGAGCGGTTCGACTACGTCTGGGCGAAGAACGACTCGCTCTCGCGCGAGAATGCCGAGATTCTGCTCGGCGGCGTTCGCGCGCGATGGAGGAACGTTGCCCTGAGCGTCGGCCGGGAGCAGATCGCGTGGGCCCAGACGCCCGACGACGGACTGTTTCTGGCGTCGGACGCACCGGCGCTCGACCAGATCTCGCTGTCGAGTGATTACCCGTTCGTGCTGCCGGGATTCCTCCGCGTGCTCGGCTCCACCAAGGCGACGATCCTCGTAGCGGATCTCGGACCGAGCGAGGTGCGATCGCACTCCAAGCTGCTCGCCTACAAGGTGAGCGTGTCGCCGAATCATCGCGGGGAGCTCGGTGCCACGTTCATGAACCACTACGGGGGAGAGGGGGGACGTCCCGCGAGCATCGGCAATCGGTTGATCGACTTTCTCCCCTTCATCGACATCTTCCGACGTCATGACTACGGGGACACGACGTCCTCGGGCGACGTCGACTCCGACAAGGCGCTTGGCCTCGACGGCCGACTACACGTCGGCGGGCTGCGCGGCGTACTGCTGACGGGTGAGCTGCTGATCGACGATTTCGACGTCCACCGGATCCCCCAGCTTTTCAGCGGATACGGCAGCCAGACGTTCAACGTCATCGTGCCGCGCTTCATCTCGCCCCTGCTGTCACTCAAGCTGACGGCGAAGCACATGGGGATCGTGACCTACACGCACAGTGGGCTGACGAACGGCATGACGACCCGCGGCCGACTCCTCGGCGACGAGCTCGGGCCCGACGCGAAGGCGTTCGGCGCGCAGCTCACCTGGCAGCCGACGGCGGCCTTTCAGTTCGGCGTCTACGGCCGAAGCGCGATCTACAGCAATGCGGAGTACGAGCGGTTCTACGCGGATCCCGCCAATACCGATTTCGTCGTGCGCAAAGTCTCCCGCGCCGCCAACGAGCTGCGCGATCGCGCCGGTGCGGCGTTGCTGATCCAGAGCGATGCGGGACCGACTTTCTCGCTGCGCTTCGTCACCGAGCGGTCGCGCAACTATCTCTTCCAGGGCGGCCGGTTCACCGACTCCGCGGGGGAGCTCGCGTTCCACCTGCTGTTCTAGCGCACGCATCGTGCGCGTCGCGCTCGTCTGTGACTGGTTTCTCCCGAGGCTCGGCGGGATCGAGCTTCATCTGCGCGATCTTGCGCTTGCGCTCCGCGACGCCGGCGTGGATGCGCGCGTGGTGACGACCACACGCGGCGAGCCGGAGGTCGACGGTGTACCGGTGCATCGCGTGCGAACGCCGCTCGCGCCCGGCGCCGGATTCGCCGTCTGGCCGGGCGTGCTCAACGACGTGGACCGGTTGATCCGCCGCGAGGGGTTCGACGTCGTGCACTCGCACGCGAGCGTCGTATCGCCGATCGCCTTCGCCGGAGCGTTCGCCGCGCGGCGCGCCGGACTGCCGTCGCTCGTCACCTTTCATTCCATGCTCCACCGCTCGTCGTTCCTGCTCGGCGCGACGGAAGCGCTGTTCTCGTGGAACGAGCGCGGCGTGGTGCTGAGCGCGGTGAGCAGCGTCGTGGCGGAGCAGGTGGCGCGATGGATGCCCGGGGCCAGCGTGGGCGTGCTGCCCAACGGCCTGGACACGAGCTTCTGGCGCGCGCACGTCGGCGAGCCCCCTGCGCACGAGATCGTATTCGCTTCCGCCATTCGGCTGTCGCGCAAGAAGCGGCCGATGCGGATGATCCGAGCGTTCGCCGACGCGGTACGATTCGTCGCGGGGACGCCCTCGATGCGACTCGTGGTGGCGGGCTCCGGCCCCGAGGCGGGGGCGATGCGCCGGCTCGCCGACGAGCTTGGAGTGGGTGACCGCGTCGAGCTACCGGGCCAGCTGTCGCGCGTCGCGCTCCGCGACCTCTATGCGCGCTCCCACGCCTTCGTGCTGCCGAGCGAGCGCGAGTCGTTCGGCATCGCCGCACTGGAGGCGCGGACCGCGGGTCTTCCCGTGATCGGGATGCTGGCCAGTGGCGTCCGCGACTTCGTGCGGCAGGGAGTCGACGGACTTCTCTCGCGCGACGAAGCGGAGCTCTCTCGCCACATCTCGCGCCTGGCGCTCGACGCACCCTTTCGCGACTACGTGCGGCATCACAATGCCGCGGTCGTGCCGCCCTACGATTGGAGCGACGTTCGCGCGATGCACCTCGAGATGTACGGGGTCGCGGGCGCCAGCGTCGGACGGATGGTAGGGTGAGCCGATCGTCGGCGGTCAGCCACGTCGCGCGGCGGAGAGCAGTCCGGGAAGCGCGAGCGCGACGAAATAGCAGAGGTGCTGCACGATGGCGACGCCGAGCGCCAGCTCGGGGGTGAGGCCGAAGCGCGTGAGCGCGAGCACGACGGCTGCCTCGAACACGCCGACGTTGCCCGGAACGACGGGAAGCAGCGTCGCGACGTTCAGCACGGCGAGCACCACGATGGCCGCCGCAACGGCTCCCGGGAGACCGAATGCGCGGTGCACGCACATGATCGCGGCGACTTCCGCCGCCTTCTTGAGGAGGGCCAGCCCCAGCGCGGGAAATCCGCGGGCGACGGACCGGAGCGGATCGAGCGAGCGGGCGAACGCGCCAAGCCCGGCGGCGAAACGTCGGGGGACGACGTGCGCGAGCGCGCCCTCCACGTCCGCATGACGCCACGCGGCGACGACGAGCGCCGCGCCGAGCAGCAGCAGGCTCGCGAGCAGTCCGAGCACCGCACGCGTCATCCATTCCGGGAGGGGAGCGACGACAGCCGCGAGAGCGAGCACGCAGAGCTTCGCGACACCGACGAGGAGCTGGTCCATCGCGAGCACCGAAAGGGCGGCCGGTCGGTCGAGCCCCGCGCGCGTGACCAGCAGCACGACCGCCGTCGCTTCGCCGACGAGCAGCGGCGTCGTGTTGAGCACCGACGATGTGAGCGCGACGACGCCGAGCATGTCGCGTGGACGCGCGTTCGGGGTCCGGGGCGAGAGGAGCCGCCACTGCCACGCCCAGAGGGGAAGGATCATGGCGTAGCAGGCGATCGCGAGTAAGAGCCACTGGCCGCGAACCGCCGTCAGCTGCGCGGCGGCGCGGGAGAGGTCCATGCGCTGCACCGCGACGGCGATCAGACCGGCGAGCGCGAGGAGGGCGAGCAGGCGTCCACTGCGCCGGATGCTCGCCGGCGGATGCGTCACGCGGCGAGCTCGCGCATCGGCAGAAACGAGGCGCCGCGCCGGGCGAAGGACTCGATGACCTGACGCAGGCAGCGCAGCGCGACGTCGCCCGTTCGGAATCGGCAGTCGTAGCGCAGTCGCTCGCGCGTGAGGTCCACGAACTCCCACGGGTGGACGAACAGCACGACGGGGTCTCGCAGCGCCGCGAGCCACGGGTCGCGGACGAACGCGGGCAGGCGCAGGACCGACGACGTCATGGACGCCGGGACTCGCGCGAGCGTCGTCGGACGACGCGGGGCGCGATACGAGCGCTTGTACTTCGCCAGCGAGGAGTCGAGCGCGAACCCGGTCCGCTCGAGGAGCGGTACGTACGCCTCCGGGAATCGGAGATAGGGAGCGCGGAACGACGTGACCGGCGCGAAGTCGCGCAGCACGCGCGACGACTCCTCGATCTCGCGGCGGGCGGTCGCCTCGTCCATCCGGTCGAACGCGGTGTGGGTGACGCCGTGACACCCCAGCTCGTGGCCGTCACCAAGCAGCGCGCGCACGGCATCGGGATAGCGCTCGGCGACCTCGCTGGTGGTGAAGTACGTCGCGCGAACGCCGGTGTCGGCGAACAGCTCCTGCAGTCGCGGCGCGCCCTGTTCGATCCCGCGAAAGGTCGTGCTCAGGTACGGCGGGCAGTCGGGCTCGAAGTCGACCGTGATCGCGACGCGCAGCGGTGCAGTTGGCCGCGCAGAGGACGATGGCGGCACGTCCGGATGAATCGGCATGGAAGCGGTCGGCTCGTGAGACAATGGGCCCTGCTGGATTCGAACCAGCGCGCGTCGGATTATGAGTCCGCTGCTCTAACCACCTGAGCTAAGGGCCCGCGCTCCACGAAGTCTAACCGCGATGACGGGGGTCGTCACTGCCGGCATCGTCGTCGGCTGGCGTCGGCGTTCGACGCGCATCACCTTGCTCGGGGCCGTCCACCGCCGCTTCCACGCTCATGATCGCCGTCGTCACCGGCTCGTCCGGATTCATCGGGTCGCACCTCGTCGACGCGCTGCTCGCGCGCGGCGCGACCGTTCGAGCGCTCGTGCGGGAGGGGGTTGCAGCGGACGCACTCGATCCGCGTGTGGAGCACAGCGTCGTCGACCTGCTCGATTCCCGATCGATGCGAGAGGCAACCGCGTGGGAGGGTGCGACGCACGTCTTTCACCTCGCCGGCGTCACGAAGCGGAGCACGCTCGCGCAGTTTCGCGACGGGAATGTCGTCCCTGCGGCCAACCTCCTCGCCGCGGCGGTGGCGCGCGGCGGGGCGACGCCACCGCGAGTCGTCCTGGTATCCTCGCAGGCCGCGGCCGGACCTGCTGCCGCTCCCGATCGCCCCGTGCGGGAAGACGACCCACCGCGGCCGATCGAGGCGTATGGCCAGAGCAAGCTCGAAGCGGAGCACGCGGCGCACCTTCACGAGGGCTCGCTGCCGATCACGATCGTCCGTCCCGCGGCGGTATACGGGCCGCGCGACGTGGATTTCCTGCGCGTCTTTAGGCTGGCGACACGCGCCGTTGCGCTGCATGCCGTCCCTCGGCACCACTCGTTCTCGATCGTGCACGTGGCCGATGCGGTTGACGCGCTGCTGCTCGCCGCCGGGCAACCGGCCGCGGTGGGCCGAACGTACTTCGTCGCGAACGAGCGTCCGATCTCCTGGCAGGAGCTCTACGCGGAGATGGCCAGCGCCGCCGGAGTGAGGCCGAGGCTGGAGCTCCAGATCCCGTTGCGGGTCATCGCGCTCGCGGGCGTGGCGGGAGACGCCGTGAGCGCGCTGACCGGGTGGCATTCGCTCGCCAACCGCCACAAGACCCGGCTGGCGCGGCCACGGTGGTGGCACTGCGACGCCACCCGTGCCAGAGACGAGCTCGGCTGGCATCCAACGAGGGCACTGCAGCAGGGCATCCGAGAGACGTACCTTTGGTACCTCCAGGCGGGCTTGATGCACGCACGAACGCCGCGCGGCGCCGCCGTCCCATCCAAGGAATCATAGGTGTGAGCACGAACGAGCTGCTGCGGGACGACGCACGCACAGCGGGGATCGCCACGCTGGTCGAGCTACTCGACCATCGCGTGGCAGTGCAGGGCGACGACGTCGTTTTCCGCTTCGTGAGCGGCGACGGTACCGAAGAGGGCGCCCTCACCTTCCGTGCGCTTCGTGCGCGTGCGCAGGCGATCGCCACGGGCCTGCGGGCGCACGCCGATCCGGGGGACCGCGTGGTGCTCCTCGTGCCGCCGGGTCTCGACTACGTCGCGTCGTTCTTCGGCTGTCTCTACGCGGGGACCGTCGCGGTGCCGGCGTATCCGCCGAATCCGCGGCGCGCCGATCCGCGCGTGCATCGCCTCATCGCCGACTCGCGCGCGCGCGTGGCGCTCGTGCACTCGTCGCTCGCCTCGCGTCTCGAGAGCTGGCTCGCGCTCGGCGACGCGCCGCCGCAGGTGCGATGGCTCGACGTCGGCGAGCTGCGCGGCGACGCGTCCGGGTTCACGTCGCCCGAGACGTCCGCCACCGACCTGGCAATGCTGCAGTACACGTCGGGCTCGACCGGCGAGCCGCGCGGCGTGATGCTCACCCACGAGAACCTGCTCCACAACTCGAGCGTGATTCACCGCGTCTCGGGACATCGGCCCGGCGACTGCGGCGTGTTCTGGCTGCCGCCCTTCCACGACATGGGGCTGATCGGCGGCA
>DATEOG010000227.1:0-8309 GCA_035274345.1 Gemmatimonadaceae bacterium | reverse complement strand
CGGCGAACAAGTTCTCGAGCGGCTGCGCTTCGGGGGAATCGGGTATGGTGTCGAGCCAGGCGAGCACGGTCGCGCGCACGCTCCCGGGCTTGAGCGCCGAGCTCTGGAGCAGCGTCGCGAGCTCAGCGGGGGCGCCAGTCACCACGTGTGGAGGCGAAGATCTCAGCAGCCGCGCCGCGCGAGGGCTCGCCGTGGCGGCGAGGACACGAACGCCGCGCTCGCCCGCCATGCGGACGATCGCGCTCGCCGCGGCTGCGGCACTCTCGGCGTCCGTCGTCACGATCAGGAGCTGCGGCTCCGCGCGACTGACGTCGATGCGCTCGACGATAGTGCCAAGCACGCGCTGCAGCGCGGACCAGTCCAGCGGCATCACGTGAACGGCATTCTGGCCGCGGGTCACTCCCGCCGGCTCCCTGGCTTCTGATTCCACGAGTCCTCGCTCCGATCCGTGCGCCTGCTGAGTTGTCAAAACGGGTGCGAAAGCTACCCGGAGGGCTCGAGCGCGGCCACCGTCCCAGGGCGATCATGGGAGGCGAGGCGCGTACGTCACGCTCGCGTCACGCGCATGCGCGGGGCTCTCGAGCCCGTCACCTTCCCACTCGCCTGGCGCGGCGGCGCACCATATATCTCACCGTGCCGAGGAGCTTCGACGCTTCGGCCCGCACGCGAACGGCGATGCACCCCACAATCGCCTCGTCAGCTTCATCCGTCCGCCGACCGGGAGAGTAATACGTGACCGTTGCCGTACAGATCGAGCCAGCCGCGAACGTCCCTGCGGTGGAATACCGATGGGATGCCGATACCGACATCCTCACCGCTCGGCTTCGTGGTGCGAATGGACGCACCGGCATGTCCGGATCCGTCGAGCTCGAGGGATCGGACGGCTCCTGGCTGATCCTCGACGTCGCGTCGGGGTGCATCGACGGTGTGGAGGTCGCGGTCTGGCCCGACGTCCACAAGCGGCGTGGTCTCGCTCCACCGGCGGCGGAAGATGCGCGCGTCGTCGTTCCGTCTCAGGGAGATACGCGTGTGGCGGCAGTCGAGGTCGAGACGCGTCTTCTCGCCGAGGCCGATGACACGCAGCGAGTGATCCACTTCCGGCTTGGCAAGCCTCGCCCGGTGCGCACCCTGCGGCTCGGCAGCGATCTCCTGCTGGACGTCGATCCGGAGAGCCTGCGCATCGCGGGGCTCTGGATGCTCAACGTGCCGCCCTCTCCCTCGCCCTTCCCTCCATGATCACGACGATCGTGTTGATTCGCGCCGAGCCCTCGTCACTGCGCAAGACCGCGCAGCGGCTGGCCGAGATCGACGGGGTCACCGACGTGTATTCCGTCAGTGGAGATTGGGATCTCGTCGCGATCGTGAAGGTGCCGGAGTACGACCAGATCGCGCACGTCGTCACGGAAGTGTTCCCGACGGTACCCGGGCTGCAGCGCACGCAGACGCTCACCGCGTTCCGCGCGTACTCCAGGAAAGATCTTCAGCAGGCCTGGGACATCGGCGTCGACTGACGCGTTGTGTCGTCTGCCGCGATCAGCGTTTCAGCTTCGGGTCGGTGCACCAGGTCGACTCTCCGCGCGCCATCTCACGCCACTTGCCGTTGGTGTAGCGCAGAAAGAGCAGGAAGCTGTCGCCTCCATTCTCCCACCCCTCGAGCAGCAGCTCGTCGACGCCGTCGGCGTTGATGTCGGCATGGTCGATGTACCGCCGAAACTCCGGGATCGAGTCATCCGCCGAGTGGACGAACGTGGGCGCGTAGCCGCCCGCCGTGCTGTCGGCGAGCACGAAGATGTGCCGCGGTCGGCCCTGGATTCCGCCGCCCCGCTCCATGAACGACGCGATGAGCGTCGGCGCGCGCGTCGAACCGGTGTGAATCGCGAACACCGCGAGGTCGAGGCCTCCGCGAGCATGGCGTGTGATCCCTTCCTGCTGCGAGACCTTGAGCGCGATGGCGCGTGCCGTGTCGAGCGCGCCCGGGGAAGCGCGACCGCGATCCGGCGCAGAAAGGAGCGGCTCGCTCGTCGCGATGCGCTCGAGCATCACTTCGCCCGACTCCGACGGCCGCGGTACCAGCGCGGCGAGTGGCTTGACGGAGTGGCAGCCAGGAAGCTTGTAGAGGGGCCCCGTCGCGTCCCACATACCACGGCGGACCTTCCCCTCGCCGTCCGGGTGCCCGTCGCGATAGAGCGAGATCGGGGTTCCGGGACGGAAGTAGATGTGGTCGAAGTCGCGCCAGCCCGGTGTGTCGAGCGACACGGGAGCGACCTGCCCGTCGATCGTCGTCACGACCGGCATGAGGCGCGGATCGTTCTGGTCGCCGAACAGGAGGAACACCACGTTCGGTCGGTTGGCCAGGCTGGTCCGATGCACCACCTCGGCAGTCTCGGCCTTCTTGTCACAGCCGGTCGTGGCCGTTAGGATGCTCGCCAGTACCGCGACCCCGAAGATCGCCCGTAGCTGCCGGGTGCCGATCGGGGAGCTGCGTTCGCCCTGCGGGTCTCGCGAAGTGGGGTTGGTCTGATGCATTCGAGTCCTAGGGGCGACCCAGCACTGGACGTCCGCACGGTCAGGCGGCAGCTCGCTGCCCTCTTCCCGGAGGCTCGTCCCACCGGTGAAGGAGAGGGGACGCTGGAGCTCGCGTCCTCCTTGGTAGACGCCCCCCGACTGATCAGCGCAACGGTTCTGGAGGGGTCCGGCCCGCTAAGAGCCCGAAGAGTTTTTCAGCCGCCGGTGGCGGGCTTCCGGGGGTTCCTGGACGGGACGCAGCGGAGTGTCGTGGCGGCCCATCTGCACGGGGTTCCCGTCGTTCACGGGACGGCGGCAGCAGTGATCCGGGAGCGCCGGAACCGGCGGCTGCACACGTGGGGCCTCCCCCTGGTGGAGACGCGCGTGTTCGCGCCGCGCGAGGCGCTCACACGCCAGGAATGGGGTGCCCTGACCTCGAGATTTCCCGGCCGGCTCATGGACACCACGGACGGCGACGCGGACACGGGGAGCCACCCGCTCGCGCTCCGCGATGCGGCATTCCACCGAGTGCAGGCCCATCGCGAGGCACTCGAGCAACGACTCGCGGAGCGGTGGTGCGCGACCGAGAGCGATCGCCTGTTCGTCGACGGTGGGATCAGCGGCAGCGAGACGGTCGCCGTCTCGACGTGCACGGTCGGCGTGGTGAAGAGCCACCGGACGCTCTACGCCGAAGGTTCTGCGCTCCAGGTGATCCTTGGGCTGGCGCATCGCGAGCGCTCGAGCGTCTTCCGCATCACGTCCACGCGCCGGACCACGGTGGCGAGCTGGTATCTGCGACTCAGAGATCCGGTCGGCAGGGATCCGATGTGGGGACTCGTGCGCGTGGAGGTCGCGAACCCGGATTCCACGCAGCTGCATTCCATTGGCGACCGCGCGGACGAGGTCTCACGCTGGATCCTCGCCGAATCGAGCCCGCTCGCCTTGCCGGACGCGCGCTGGGACAAGATGGTGTACGCCATCCACGACTGTGAGGAGTTCTTGAGGGCAGTAGCTGGTTGAGCGCGATGCGCTTTGCGCGATGCGCGATGCGCTTTACGGAATGACCGATTCACCGATTCACCGACGTCTACATGTCATCGATTCTTGGGCGCGTCGTCGCCACTGAGCGGCGCCCGAACACCCCACACGAGTTCCACTTCTGGACCGCGCTCGATTCCCCGGTCGGGATCGGGACGATCGTGCGTGTCGACGGACGCGACCCGGTCAACGGAGTGGTGCCGCTCGTGTATGGAGTCGTCACGGAGGGGTTCAGCTGGACCGACCTCGCCTCACCGCTGCACGACGTCATGGGCTTCGATGGCAGCCCGAGCGCGGAGTCTCTCAGCCAGACCGACCGCGCGGAGATCCGGCTCTACACCGCCGCCGTGCTCCGCCACATGCCCGAGGAGCCACTGCAGCCGGTGCCGATGGGCACCGTGTTTCTCGCCGACGAGGCCGACGTCGCCATTGCGCTGCGCATGGACGGCTATCTCAAGCCAGGGGCGCGGACCGGGATCCCGATCGGCGTCTACCGCGCCGGCGGCACCGATGCGCCGATCTATCTCGACGCGGATTTCCTCATCGGTCCCGAGGCGGCGCACCTGAACATCAGCGGCGTATCGGGGCTGGCGACGAAGACGAGCGCGGTGGAGTGGCTGCTGCAGTCGATCTTCACGCACTTCCCGGTGCAGAAGGGCAGCGTCGCGGCGGTGTGCTTCAACGTCAAGGGTCCCGACCTCTGCTACCTCGATCAGCCGGGCGAGATCGACGACGCCGACCGCTCGCTCTACGAGAAGTGCGGCGTATCCCCCGAGCCGTTCGAGGAGGTGCAGTACTACGCCCCGTACAAGTCCGACGGCGTTTCGCTCAACACGCTCCGCTCGAACGAGGCATTGCTCGACAACGTCACCGCGCTCACCTGGGGGCTGCGTGAGGTGCTGCAGTACGCCGAGGTGCTGCTCAACAAGGACGACGTCGACGCGAAGGCGGACGCGCTGATCGACTTCATCAAGGAGAACGTCCTGGACAAGCGGTTCGTCGACCAGATGCTCGAGCGCCCGCACACGGTGACATCGTTCGCCGATCTCGATGCGTGGTTCAAGGACGTGCTGCGCGCGCTCGAGAAGAAGGACGACCAGAGCTGGCGTACCCATCACGTGGCGACGATCCGCAAGGTCCGTAACCGCCTCTCGAACATCTCGCTGCGCTGCAAGGGGCTCGTCGCCGATGACGGCGCAACGAGCGACCTCCCGTTCGGGAGCTTTCAGGACCGCACGGTGTACGTGATCGACGTCGCCGGGCTCGAGGAGGACGCGCAGGACCTGATCTTCGCACGCGTGGTCACGAAGCTGCGCGAGCACCTCGAGAAGCGGGACCTGGGAGTACAGCACGTCGTGGTGTTCGTCGACGAGCTGAACAAGTACGCGCCAGGTGACGGACCGGAGACCTACGTTCGCAAGATGCTGCTCGACATCGCAGAGCGTGGCCGCTACCTCGGCCTCGTCCTGTTCGCCGCGCAGCAGTTTCGCTCGCAGGTGCACCGCCGGGTCGTCGGCAACTCGGGCACGGCGCTGTACGGCCGAATGGACGGCGACGAGCTGGCGACGCCGGGCTATGCGGTGCTCAGTCCGGCCATCAAGACCAAGCTCGCCACGCTGGAGAAGGGACAGCTGATGGTGCGTCACCCGCACTTTACCCAACCGATCTTCGTGCGCTTCCCGCGACCGGCCGTCATGCGCGGCCGCGACGGCGTCAGCCGCTATCCGGCGGCGCAGGCGCCGTCGCTTCACGCGGCGGTGCTGCGCACGCTGCGCACGCTCGATCCCTCGCTGACGCTCGGCTGGCTGCAGGACGTGACGCAGCTCGCCACCGACGACGAGATCCTGCGCGCACGCAACGACGTCGTGCGCACGCGGCCCGGCGACGTACGGCGCGAGTTCGCCAAGCACTTCCGCGCGGCGGTCGCGCCGCGCACGGCCGTCCGACCGGACGCTCCGTTACCTCTTCCCGCCGTCCCTGCGGACGATCCGTACGGCTTCTGATGGCGCGGTGCGCATGAGAGCCGAAGTCGGCAGCCGTCGCGGAACGCGCTGCTCGCGTCGGACGCGGTCGCTCGTCGCCCGTGTCGCGCTCGCGTGCGCGGCGCTGAGCGTGCTGGCGCGCGACGGCACCGCCCAGACCGCATCCGGAGTCCGCATCCTGCTCCGTCTGCATCCGCGCGTGGGCGACACGCTGCGCACGCGCCTGGATCAGAGCACCGAGATCGCCACACAGCGATCCGCCGGCGCGCCTGCCGCCCCGATGACGTCGAAGGTCATGGTCCTCACTCGCACCATCGTCCAGGCGTCGCGGCAGGCGACGACGAGCGTGCTCACCGTGGTGGACTCGGCCGAAGTCCGCAGCTCGGACATGCACGGCGCGACGATGTCTGCGCAGGCGGAGAAGCTGCTGCGCGGGCAGCGGCTCCTCGTACAGCTGGCGGAGGACGGCTCGGTGAAGAGCGCGACGGACGCCAGCGGCGCCGCCGTGCCGCGCGACGTCGCGGAGACGATGGCCGCGATGCCGGCCGTGCTGCCGCGCCGGCCGGTCGCCGTCGGCGAGCGCTGGCATCGAGAGATGCCGCTCCCCTCGGCGGGGCCGATCGGCACCAGTGGCAACGCACAGGTCCGCGCCGAGTTCCGGCTGGATTCGCTGAGCTCTGGGGGGGACGTCGCATTCGTGTCCATGCGCGGCCAGATCGCCTCCGACACCGATGCGCGCGGGGTCGAGATGTCGGGGAGCATGACCGGCGCGATGCAGATCGACCGCGAGCGCGGCTGGATGACCGACTCCTTCTTCACCCTGCTCATCCACTCCGTCTTCAGCCCGCCGAGTGGCGCGGCGACGCAGCCGATCAAGTTCGTCACCAAGATCACCCAGCGTCTGCGGACCATGGACAAGCGGTGATCCGCCGCTAGACTTTGGCAGTGCGGCGGAGTGAGCCAACTTCCGCGCGCGCAACCGCTTGGCGCGCCGCGACCTCCTCGCCCATCCCCGGCCCCCCGAGCTTCTGCGCCTCGTCCATCTCGCCGACCTGCACCTCGGATACCGCCAGTACCAGCGGCTGACTCCGCGCGGGATCAACCAGCGCGAGGCGGACGTGGCGCAGTCGTTCACGCGAGCCGTCGACAAGATCATCGAGCTCGCGCCCGAGCTGGTCCTCATCGCCGGGGACGTGTTCCATCAGGTTCGCCCGACGAACACGGCGATTCTGCACGCGTACCTCCAGTTCGCGCGGTTGCGCGCCGCGCTGCCCACCACCGAAGTGGTGATGGTGGCGGGCAACCACGACACTCCGCGCTCGGCGGAGACCGGCTGCATCCTCCGTCTGTTCACGCCACTCGGGCTGCACGTCGTCGAGGCCGAGCCACAGGCGTTGGAGTTCCCCGGGCTTGACCTCTCGGTGCTCGCGGTGGCGGACAATCAGCACCCGCGCCCGAAGCTCGCGCCGCAGGGCACGCGCCGATGGAACGTGCTGATGCTGCACGGCGAAGTCGAAGGGATGTTCGGGCCGTTCGCCACGACGCAGGAGATGACGCGGCAGGAGATCCCGCAGGACGACCTTCACGGCGGCGCGTGGGACTACATCGCGCTCGGCCACTACCACGTCTACCGGCGCCTTGCCCCGAACCAGTTCTACAGCGGATCGCTCGACTACACGAGCACGAACACCTGGGGCGAACGGATCGAGGAGGAGATGGCGGGGGTGTCGGGGAAGGGGATCATCGAGCATGATCTCGTCACTGGCGCACACACCTTCCACCGGCTCGCGCCGTCGCGCGAGTTCGTCGATCTGCCGATGGTCTCGGCGCGCGGGCTCACGACGGAGGAGGTGAACGCGCGCATCGCCGACGTCGTCGAATCCTGCCCGGGGGGGATCGACGACAAGGTCGTGCGGCTCGTCGTGCGTGATCTGCCGCGGCACATCACGCGCCAGCTCGAGCACAAGCAGCTTCGCGAGTTCCGCCGTCGCGCGCTGCACTTCCATCTCGACACGCGGCGTCCCGAGATCATTCGCTCGGTGGGGCATGGCGCGCCGGGCCGTCGGCCGTCGCTCGCCGACTTCGTGCGCGACAAGCTGCGCGAGCGAATGGTGCCCGCCGATGTCGATCGCGATGCGCTCGTGAATCTCGGGCTGCGGTATCTGAAGGAGGCCGAGGAGCGCGACAGTCCCTCGGCCGGGCTGCCGCCGGGGATCGGGGCGTAGATGCGGCTCAACAGCCTTCGCCTGACGAACTTCCGGCAGCACTGCGACACCTTCGTCACGTTCGACACGGGGCTGACGGGGATCATCGGTGCCAACGGGTCGGGCAAGTCCACGCTGCTCGAGGCGATCGCGTGGGCGCTGTACGGCCAGGATGCGGCGCGCGGCAAGAAGGAGACGCTCCGCTCCCTGCGCGCGGGCCCGAACGCGCGAGTGAAGGTGGAGCTCGACTTCGAGCTCGGCGGACATCGCTATCGCGTCGAGCGCGGGCTGACGACGGCGGAGCTCTATCTCGACGGCTCCGACGCGCCGATCGCGAACTCGCTCACCGGCGTGACGGACCTCCTGCGCCGGCGGCTCGGCATGAGCCGCGACGAGTTCTTCAACACGTACTTCACGGGGCAGAAGGAGCTCGACGTGATGGCGGCGATGGCGCCGTCGGAGCGGGCGCAGTTCCTCTCGCGCGTCCTCGGCTACGAGCGTCTGCGCACGGCGCAGCGGCTCGTGCGCGAACGGGCGCGACTGCTGGCCGCGGAGGCGGCGGGCGTGCGCGCGACGATGC
>DATEOG010000226.1:0-10159 GCA_035274345.1 Gemmatimonadaceae bacterium | reverse complement strand
GCCGTACGGCGGTGTACATCAGCCGAGCGCCTTGCCGATGATCAGCGCGATGGAGACGAAGATCGCGGCGATGAAGATCGCCACCGCGACGTTCCCCCGCTGCAGCTCGGCGGGAAAGTCGACCTGCGGCGTGAGCCGGTCGATGAGGCGGTAGGAAACGAACATCAACACCACGCCGAGTATGGCGTACAGGATGTTGACCGCGATGATGGAGAGTTGCATTTGGCTCCTCGGGTGAACCAGCGTATTCAAGACGAGGTCAGCCGTTCGTTGGTTTCGCCTTGGATCCGCACTCTGATGTCATCCCGAGCGAGCGGAGCGAGTCGCGGGATCTGCACCAGACCAAAGAGCGGGAGCACGGATCTGAGACGGCGATCTGACAGAAGCGGCCGGATCTGCTCCGTGCGGGCGAAGGGATCTCTCCGTCGGACCATCAAAGATTTTTCAGGCGTGGATGGAGAGGAGCGCCGCACCGGTCCGACGCATCCCGACCCCGAGAGGAGCCGATCCGGCCCCTTCCATTCGATCGCCGTTTGAGATCCGTGCTCCCGCCGTTTCAGCCTCGCACCCAGGAGTTCCTTCGCGCACCGAGCGCGCTACTTCGCGCTATCCTCCGCAATCCGATACAGAATCTCCTTCTGCCCGCGCACCATTCCGAACTCCTCTCGGGCGATGCGCTCCTGCAGCACAGGATCGGTCTCCAGCCGCTTCTTGTACCGGCGGAGAGAATCAACGATGTGCTGCGCGGAATCGATCCCGGCCTGCAAGCGCGCCTTGCGCTGCTTCTGCCGCCCGAGGTCGCGCGTGCCGTACTCGCCCCCCTCGATCGCGAACCAGAGGGCCGCAAGCACACCGGCGGCGACGAGGAGTCGCTTGACTCCCCGTCCGCCGCCGGATTTTCTGCCGCGAGCCACGGTCGGACCTTACATCCCGTAAATCGCGCCGCCCGGATACTCCGCGGCGCCGCCGAGCTGCTGCTCGATGCGCAGCAGCTGGTTGTACTTGGCCACGCGATCCGTGCGCGACGCCGAGCCGGTCTTGATCTGGCCCGCGCCCGTGCCCACCGCGAGGTCGGCGATGAACGTGTCCTCCGTCTCGCCGGAACGGTGCGAGATCACCGAGAGGTAGCCCGCGCTGCGCGCCATCTCGATCGCCTCGAGCGTCTCGGTGAGCGTGCCGATCTGGTTCACCTTGATGAGAATCGAGTTCGCGATCCCTTCTTCGATGCCGCGCGAGAGCCGCTCGGTGTTCGTGACGAACAGGTCGTCGCCGACGAGCTGACAGCGATCGCCGATCGCTTCCGTCAGCTGCTTCCAGCCGTCCCAGTCGTCCTCGGCCAGTCCGTCCTCGATCGACACGATCGGATACTTGTCGATCCAGCTCGTGTAGAGCTCGACCATGCCCGCAGCGTCACGCGTTCCCGCGCCGCTCTTCTTGAACGTGTACGACCCGTTCTTGAACAGCTCCGACGCCGCGCAGTCGAGCGCGAGCGCGATCTGCTGGCCGGGCTGGTAGCCCGCCGCCTCGATCGCCTCGAGCACCACGGTGATCGCCTCCTCGTCGCTCTTGAGGTCGGGGGCGAATCCGCCCTCGTCGCCGACACCGGTGCTCAGCTTCCGCTTCACGAGCACCTTCTTCAGCGCGTGGAACACCTCGGTGCCCATGCGCAAGCCCTCGGCGAACGATTCCGCGCCCACGGGGATGATCATGTATTCCTGCAGGTCCACCGTGTTCGTCGCATGCGCGCCGCCGTTGAGGATGTTCATCATCGGCACGGGCATCACGCGCGTCAGCGGTCCGCCGAGGTAGCGCCACAGCGGCTGGCCGAGCTCCTGCGCCGCGGCGCGCGCGGTCGCCATCGAGACGGCGAGGATCGCGTTGGCGCCGAGGTTCCCCTTGTTGGGCGTGCCATCGAGCTCGATCAGCGCCGCGTCGATCGACATCTGGTCGGTCGCGTCGGCGCCGGCGAGCGCTGGGGCGATCGTCTCCGTGATGTTCTGCACGGCCATCTGCACGCCCTTGCCGAGGTAGCGCTCCTTGTCGTTGTCGCGCAGCTCGATCGCCTCGTGCTCGCCCGTGCTCGCGCCACTCGGCACGGCGGCACGGCCGACGACGCCGCTGGAGAGGATGACGTCGGCTTCGACGGTGGGATTGCCGCGGCTGTCGAGAATCTCGCGGGCGACGATGTCGGCGATGATGGCGGGCATGACGGTCGGTTCAGGGTGATGTGGAAAGAGACCGAAAAGATAACCGGTCCGTAGGCTCAAGAGTGGTGGGTGGTGGGTGGTGGGTGACCACCTACGTCGCCACCCACCACTCACCACTCACGACCCACCACCCTCATCACGCCGTCTGCTCGTCCAGCGGCTCGGCGATCGGATGCTCGCTCGTCGTCACTCCGTATTCCTGACGCAGGCAGGTCGCGATGCGGTCCCATACGGCGCGCATCAGCTCGTGCCGGCGATCGTACTCGAGCCCCGCGGTCTCGACCGCCTCGAGGAAGTGCACGTGCACGAGCGCAGGGCGGATGCGGAAGCTCCCCTTCGGCATCACCTCGATCGCCCCGTACACGAGCACGGGCACCACCGGCGCCTGCGCCGCGATGGCGAGCACGAACGGGCCCTTCTTGAACGGCCGCAATCTGTAGTCGCGCCCGCGCGTGCCTTCCGGAAAGACGACGATGCTCTGCCCCGCCTTCACCTGCTGCGCCGCGCCCTTGTAGCTCTCGAAGGCCGACTTGCGGTTGTCGCGCGTGAGGAAGACGACGCCGGCCGATTCCGCGCCCCAGCCGAAGATCGGGATCTTCCGCAGCTCGGCCTTGGCGATGAAGGTGTAGCGCGGAAGCACCGACGCGATGGCGAACACGTCGAACCAGCTCACGTGATTGCACGCGTACACGGCGCTCCGCCCCTGCAGCATCCGCTCGGGGTTGTGGACCACCACCCGCACCCCCGCCGCGGCGTTCAGGCTGCGCGCCCAGGTTCGCATGCACCACTGCGCGACGCCGTGCTCACCCTCGGGCAGACGGAGCAGCCTCGCCACCACGGCGAGCGTCGCCAGCGGTATCGTCGCCACCCACACGGTGATGAACGCGAGCAGGGTGCGCATCTACGAAAGGTGGTCGTGGCCGGGAGGGAGGTCAACGCGATCGCCGCGTCCCTCCAGGCTCACCCCGCGTCCCGTCGTGACGTGCCCGACCGCAGTGAGCGGAATGCCGAATCGCCTGCGGAACTCCTCCGTGTCCGGTCGCGTCTCCGCCCGAAATGCGACCAGCAGCTCGTACTCCTCGCCACTCGATGCGGCGCTCTCCGGCTTTATCCCGTCCAGGCATGGCAGCGAGGCGAGATCCAGGACGACACGCACGTCGCTCGCTGCGGCAAGATGTCCCGCATCCGCGACGAGACCGTCGGACAGGTCGATCGCGGCGCGGGCACCCTGCTTCGCGAGCCATCGCCCTTCAGCGATACGCGGGCGTGGGTCGGCGAACCGCGCCCGGTCGACGTCGCGAGGTGTCGCACCGCGCAGCAGCGCGTCGAGCGCCGCGCCCGGACCGCCGAGCGAGCCGGTGACGTACAGCTCGTCGCCCGCCCGCGCGCCCGACCGCTCGAGAGGATGGCGGCTCGTGCCGAGCACCGTGATCGTGAGCGACAGCTCCGCCGCACGCGACACGTTCCCGCCGATGATCGGGCACATCGATGCGTGGGCGACCTCGCCGACGCCCTGCGCAAGCGCATCGAGCTCGCCGCGCCACGCTTGCGGCACGCCCAGCGCGAGCAGCAGCCCCGCCGGACTGGCGGCCATCGCCGCGAGATCGCTGAGTGCGGCGGCGGCCGCGCGCGCACCGATCTCTCGTGGCGTCAGCCATCCGCGCTCGAAGTGCACGTGCTCGAACGACGCATCCGTGCTCGCGACGAGCGACTCGCCCTCGGGCAGCGACAGCACTGCGGCATCGTCTCCGATCCCCGTGGCCTGCGCGCCCCACACGCGAAGCATCGTGCGGATGGCATCGAACTCCCCGCCGGTGCCGAGTGTCAGATGCGACCGCGGTGGTGTGACCGTCATCGCTGCGGCTCACCGACCGCCGGCAGCTCGGCGAGCACGGGTGGGCGCGGCAGATCGGCGCCGAGGCCCCACACGGCCGGCAGTGCATGCATCACGTCGTCGAGTGTGTAGCCGCGCACCTGTCGCGCGCTCACGGCGGCGGCAGCTCGCCCGTGGGCGAACGCAGCGAGTGCCCCCGCCCGCGCCGCGTCCTTGCACTGCGCGAGAAGCGTGACCGCGATGCCGCCGAGCAGATCCCCCGCACCACCCGTGGCGAGGACTGGTGTCCCCTCGGCCACGACGTGCGTCGGCCCGTCGGGCGACGCGACGGTCGTTGGCACTCCCTTGAGCAGCACCGCGGCGCCCGTCTCCCGTGCGAGACGGGCCGGTGCGTCGAATCGCTCGGCGAGCACGGTGTCCACGTCGAGACCCGTCAGCCGGCCGAATTCCGCCGGATGCGGCGTCAGCAGCGCGGGACGCTCGCCGATGGATCCTCGCAGCGCCGACAGATCGCCCGCGAACGCGTTTAGTGCGTCGGCGTCGAGCACCACGGCGCCGCTCCACGCGCCGAGCAACCGCGTCACCATCTCGCGCGCCGCGCCGCCGCCAAGCCCGGGGCCGATCAGCATCGCATCGGCCCACTCCGCGAGCGCGGCCAGCTCCGTGTCGTCCGCCGGCCATGCGGCCGCGAGCGCTGCCGGCTCTCCCTCCTGGATCGCCGCGAGTGACTCCGGCGCGACCACACAGCGAACGAGCCCGGCTCCGCTTCGCAGCGCCGCTCGCGCCGCGAGCACCACCGCCCCGGCCATCCCCTTCGCGCCACCGACGATGACGATCTTCTTCCGCGTCCCCTTGTGCGCCGCGGCCGGGATCGGCGGCAGCGACTCGGTGAACCAGGCGGCCGTCGCGAGCCGCATGCGCTCGCCCGCGTCGCGCGCGTGTGCGCCAAGCCCGATGTCGACGACGACGATCGTTCCACACGCGCCGCGCGCGACGAGGTGGCCGCGCTTCATCGTGCCGAAGGTGATCGTGAGCGCGCAGCGCAGACCGCCCGAGCTCTTGCCGGTGCTCGCGACGAGTCCGGTCGGGACGTCGAGCGCGACGAGCGTTGCGCCGCGCTCCGCGAGACGGTTCAGCGACTCGACCGCGGCGGCGATGTCGCCGCGCAGCGAGCCGTCCGCCGAGAGGCGCGTGCCCAGCAGCGCGTCGACGACGATGGACTCGCCCCCGGACAGGAGATCGCCGATGCTGGCGGTCGCGTCCACGCCCGCTGCGAGCGCCTCCGCGCGCTCGGCTCGGGCGTCGCCCGTGAGGGCTCGTGCACACTCGACCACGCGCACCCGTACCCGCGCGGCGTGCAACGCGTGCGCGACGACCCAGCCGTCTCCGCCGTTGTTCCCGGGACCGGTCGCTACCACGACGCCCGCGTCGAGACGGTCGGCGAATCGCCGCACGATCTCTCCGACCGCGGCGGCGCCCGCGCGCTGCATCAGCGCGCGCGACGGGATGCCCGCGGCGATCGCGGCGGAATCACACGCCGACGCGCCGGCGGCGTCGACGACGGCGACCGGGAGTGGACGAGCGTTCATATGGGCGTGCGCTCCGCGCGGTGCGCGGCGGCTACTTCTGCGAGGCGCCGACGGAGCGCCCGTATCCCAGCTCGCCGTTGTCGATCCGGACGTTGAATCCGCACTCGGGGTTGCTGCACACCCATGCCTTGTAGGTGATGGGGGCCCCGTCGCGACCGTAGTCGCTCAGCGGCAGAAGCGTCCCCGCGCCGCACTTGCGGCAGGTCGGGAGCTCCGTGGGAAGGCTCATCGGGAGGGGTGGTCGGCGCGGCTCAGACGAGCTGCGCACACCACGGATAATCGCGCTCGAACGCCTGATCGAAGTCGAACACCCCGAGGAACTCGTCGCGCGAGTCCGTCGGCTGGCTCATCAACAGTTCCAGCTCCACCAGCGTGAACACCACGTCGCCGATGTCGGACGAGGAGCGAATCCCCCAGCTCTCGAGCACGAGCCGTGCGAGCACGCCGAACCGCTCGAGCGCCAGGTCGCGACACGACAGCGCGAGCTCCCGCCCGGAGATGTGGCGGCGCTCCGGCAGGCGCTGCTGGCAGAACTCCAGCGCGCCCAGCACGAAGAGATACGCGCGCTCGTCGAACCGCTGCTCGCGCAGGCGAATGCGATCCATGATGCCGTCGCGGAAAGCGAGCTCGGGCACGGCTGCTTATGACTCCTGGTCAACGGTGCGTCGGCGCGTCCGGGGAGCGACACGCGGCGGGGCTACGGCGAAACCGCCGCTGGGGGCGGCGGCTCGTGCAGTATGGCGCCCGGGGCCGCTGGGCACAACTGCGGCCCCGCGCGTCTCGCTACCGGTGGGCGGGCTGAGGCGCGGGGTAGAGCGGGAACGACGCCGACAGCGCACGAACCTCGTCCTTCACGCGTTCGGCCACGCTGGCATCCTCGGCCGACGCGAGCACCTGATCGATCAGCTCCGCGATGCGCGCCATCTCGGCCTCGCGCATGCCGCGCGTCGTCACCGCAGGCGTGCCGATGCGAATCCCGCTCGTGACGAACGGCGACTGCGTCTCCTTGGGAACGGTGTTCTTGTTCACCGTGATCGCCGCGAGATCGAGCGCCTTCTCGGCGACCTTCCCCGTGAGGCCCTTGTTGCGCAGGTCGACGAGCATGAGGTGGTTGTCCGTGCCGCCCGACACGAGCTGGTAGCCGCGCGAGACCAGAGCCTGCGCGAGCGCCTTCGCGTTGGCGACCACCTGCCGCGAGTAGTCCTTGAACGAGGGTTCGAGCGCCTCCTTCAATGCCACGGCCTTGGCGGCGATCACGTGCTCGAGCGGGCCACCCTGCGTTCCCGGGAACATCGCCTTGTTCACGGCGGCGGCGTGCTCGGCCTTGCAGAGGATCATCCCGCCACGCGGACCGCGCAGCGTCTTGTGGGTCGTGGTCGTGACGACGTCGGCGTGCGGGACCGGCGAGGGATATACCCCCGTCGCGGAGAGCCCGGCGAAGTGGGCCATGTCCACCATGAACACCGCGCCCACCTCCTTCGCGATCTCGGCGAAGGCGGCGAAGTCGATCACGCGCGGATACGCGCTGTAGCCGGCGATGATCATCTTCGGCTGGTGCGTGCGGGCCTGGGTGCGCACCGCGTCCATGTCGATGTAGCCGTCGTCGTTGAGACCGTACGAGACCGCCTTGTACAACAGCCCGGAGAAGTTCACCGGCGAGCCGTGGGTGAGGTGGCCGCCCTGGGAGAGGTCCATCCCGAGGAACGTGTCACCCGGCTTCATGAAGGCGAGGAACACGGCCGCGTTGGCCTGCGCACCGGAGTGCGGCTGCACGTTCGCGTGGTCGGCTCCGAACAGCTGCTTGGCGCGGTCGATCGCGAGCTGCTCGATCTTGTCGACCACCTCGCAGCCGCCGTAGTAGCGCTTCCCGGGCAGTCCCTCGGCGTACTTGTTGGTCAGCGGAGAGCCCATCGCCTCGAGGACGCCCGGCGACACGAAGTTCTCGCTGGCGATCAGCTCGATCCCGTCGTTCTGTCGCGCGATCTCCTCCTCGATCAGACCGGCGACCTCGGGGTCGACTTCGCGGAGCGCGTCCCCGGGGGGGCACCGTTCCCAAGTGGACCAGGACGACATCAGCGCTTCTCCTCGGTTGAAGTATTCGGGTCGGCGTCACGCTCGATCTTCGCGATGCGGCGCGCATGCCGCCCGCCGGCGAACGGAGTGTCGAGCCACGCTCTCAGGATCGCTTTTCCTTCCTCGGTGCCGACGAAGCGCGCCGGCAGCACGAGCACGTTGGCGTCGTTGTGCTCGCGGGCCAGCGCCGCGACCTCGGGCGTCCACGCGACGGCCGCTCGGACGTGCGGGTAGCGGTTCGCGGTGTACGACATGCCGAGTCCGGTCCCACACAATAACACCCCCCGGTCCACCTCGCCGCTCGAGACGCGCTCGGCGAGCGGATGGGCATAGTCGGCGTAGTCGGTCGACGCGTCGGAAGCCGGACCGAGGTCCTCGACGGCATAGCCCAGATCCCGGAGCTCTTGTTCGAGCGACGCCTTGAGCGCGAAGCCGGCGTGGTCGGAGGCGATTAGAACCTTCTTGGAAGAGTCGGGCATTTTGATAGCTGTGAGTTGGTGAGTTGGGTCGTTGGCTAGTTGGTCGGTTGATTGGTCAGTTGAACCGCTCCGGTCACAACCGGCATGGAAGCCCAGGCGAGGGATCTCCATGCTGGTTCGAAGCCAGGGTCGTTCCGTTCACGAGCTCACCGACCAACTATCCAACTATCCAACCAACCAACTCACCCCCGTTCGTTGAACAGTCCCCGTGCAATCACAATCCTCTGCACCTCCGACGTGCCCTCGTAGATCTCCGTGATCTTCGCATCGCGGAAGAGGCGCTCCACGGGGTAGTCCTTCACGTAGCCATACCCCCCGAAGATCTGGACGGCCTGCTGCGTGGCCCACATCGCCGTCTCGCTCGCGAGCAGCTTGCTCATCGAGCCGTACAGCGTCGTGGACTCACCGCGGTCCTTCAGCGCGGCGGTCGCGTGCAGGAGCGCGCGCGTGGATGCGATGCGCGAGCCCATGTCCGCGAGCTTGAACTGGATCGCCTGGAAATCCTTGATCATCTGGCCGAACTGCGAACGCTGCGCCGAATAGTCGAGCGAGTGCTCGAGCGCGGCGCGCGCGATGCCGACCGCCTGCGCGGCGATGCCGAGCCGGCCGTGGTCGAGCGATCGCATCGCGTAGACGAACCCCTGCCCTTCCTCCCCGAGCAGGTTCGCGCCCGGGACGCGCATGCCGTCCAGGTTGAGCTGCACGGTCGGCGACGCGCGCAGTCCCATCTTGTCTTCCTTCTTCCCGACGTGGAATCCGGGAAGGTCCGGCGTGACGATGAACGCCGAGATGCCACGCGACTTGTGCGAGTCGGACAGCGGTGTCGAGCGTGCGATGACGATGATCACGTCGGCATGGCTGCCGGTCGTCACCCAGCTCTTCGTGCCCGTGAGCAGCCAGTCGTCCCCATCGCGCTCGGCGCGGCAGGTGAGCGACGACGCGTCGGAACCCGCCTCCGGCTCGCTCAGCGCGAACGCGCCGATCATCTCGCCGCGCGCCATCGGGCGCAGAAACCGCTCCCGCTGCGCGTCCGTGCCGAAGTTGAGCAGCATCTGCGTCGGCAAGGAGTTGTGCACGCTCATCAGCACGGCCGTCGACGCGTCGGCCACGGCGATCTCCTCGAGCGCCATCAGATACGTCTGCGTGTCGAGCCCCAGCCCGTCCCACTCCTCGGGAATCATCATCCCGAGAAACCCCAGCGCGCCGAGCATCTCGGCAATGCCCCGATCGAAGTACGCCTCCCGATCCCACCGAGCGGCGTGCGGTGCGATCTCCTCCGCCGCGAAGCGGCGGGCGAGGTCGACGATCTGTTGCTGTTGCTCGGTCAGGGGATTCAGCATGGCACACGGTCGTGAGTCGTGAGTGGTGAGTGTTGGGTGAACGCGCCTGCCGTCACCCAACACCCATTACTCACAACCCACCACTCAGTATTCATAAAACCCCCGCCCCGACTTCTTCCCCAACCATCCCGCCGCCACGTACTTCCGCAGCAGCGGCGCCGGTCGGTACTTCGAGTCGCCCAGTCCGTCGTGCAGCACCTCGAGGATGGCGAGACAGGTGTCGAGGCCGATGAAGTCGGCGAGCGCGAGGGGGCCCATCGGGTGGTTCATCCCCAGCTTCATCACCGTGTCCACTGCCTCGGGCGTGCCGACGCCCTCCATCACGCAGTACACGGCCTCGTTGATCATCGGCATGAGGATCCGGTTGGCGACGAAGCCCGGATAGTCGTTCACCTCGACGGGCGTCTTCTCCACGGCGCGACACCACGTCAGCACGCGCTGCATCGTGTCGTCCGACGTCGCCAGGCCGCGGATGACCTCCACGAGCTTCATCAGCGGCACGGGATTCATGAAGTGCATGCCGATCACCCGCTGGGGATTCGCCGTGCGGCCGGCGATCTCGGTGATCGAGATCGAGCTCGTGTTCGTGGCGAGCACCGCGGTCCGTTCGGCGAATCGATCGAGCTCGGTGAAGATC
>DATEOG010000225.1:0-7366 GCA_035274345.1 Gemmatimonadaceae bacterium | reverse complement strand
GCGTCGCAGGTCCACCGGGTCCGTCTTCACGATCTCCTTACCGCGAAGGTAGGCGTCGTAGGCGGCCGGATGATGTGTCGGCACCTCCGCGAGGAACGAGCGCGTGCCCCCGGCGAGGGCGACATTCATGGCTCCCACGACCCGGCCGGCGATGTCGGCCTGCATCGCGAACACGTCGGCCATCGTCGCGTCGAACGTGCTCGTCCAGCGACTCGCCGGCGCGACGGTATCCGAGGTGATCTCGACGAGCTCGGGATTCACGCGCACGCGTGCCGGCTTGCCGGCCGACGCGGCTTCGGAGCGCACGGTGCCGGTGAGCAGGTACCGCACGCCGAGCTCGCGCGCGACGTCCCGCAGCGGCTTGCTCGTCGCGCGATACTGGTTCGAGCTCGCTCGCGCGATCACCTGCACCCCGGGCACACCCGCGAGCTTGCTCCGGATCTCGTCCGAGAGGCCGTCTACGACGTACGCGTCGTCGGGGCGTCCGAGGTTCTCGAATGGCAGCACGGCGAGGCGCTGCACCGCCGGTGCGGCGACCGTCGGCGGCGCAGCGGCAGTCGCCGGCTCGTCACGCGTCGAACGCTTCCATAGTATGGCGCCGACGAGCACGACGGCGCCCGCCGCGAGACCCCACAGCACGGTGCGGCGCCGCGGATCGTCCGTCGGCGCCGGTGTCGGTGCCATCGTGACGTCGCGCGGCCCCGCGGGCGTGCTGGCGCCGAACGCACTCGGGGTCGTCGGTGCGATGCCGAGTGCCGAGGCGAAGTCGGTCGCGAAGGTCATCGCGTCGGTGTAGCGCTTTTCGGGGTCCGACGAGAGTGCGCGGTCGAGCACCGGCTGCACGGCGTCGGCCCACGACGCGTCGCCGGCGCGCAGGACGTCGGTGACGGCGCGTGGACTGCCGAGCAGGCGATGGGCGATGAGCTCGCGAGCATTGGTGGTCGCGAACGCCGGCTGCCCGGTGAGCGCCTCGAAGGCGATGAGCCCGAGCGAGTACAGGTCGGAGCGCGCATCCAGCGGCTCGCCGGCGAGCTGCTCGGGGCTCGCGTACGCAGGCGTGCCGAGCACCATCCCCGTGCGCGTGAGCGCGGGGCCGGCCTCCCCGGCGCCCGCAGCCTTGATGTCGCCCATGATCGAGCGCGCGATGCCGAAGTCGACGAGCTTCACGGTGCCGACGGCGTGCGGATCGTGCTCGACGCCGGTCCGGCACTCCGCGGCCAGCATGATGTTGGCCGGCTTGAGGTCGCGATGAAGAATCCCGCGCCGGTGCGCCGCGGCCAGCCCTGCCCCCGCGCCAAGAACGATCTGCGCCGCATCGGCGGGCGGCAGACGTCCCTCCCGGGCGATGCGATCGGCGAGCGATTCCCCCTCGATGAATTCCATCGCGAGGAAGACGTGACCGTCGCCCGTGTCGCCGAAGTCGTAGATCGCCGCGACGTTGGGGTGCGAGATCCGGCTCGCCTGCTCCGCTTCGCGCCGGAAGCGCGCGAGGGCATCGGCGTCCTGGCCGAGTGCGGGGCGCATGAACTTCAGCGCGGTGGGCCGCTTGAGGCCGACGTGCTCGGCGCGATAGACCTCGCCCATGCCGCCGCTGCCGACGAGCGCCACGACGCGATAGCGGTCGGCGATCAGTCGGCCGATGACGCGGTCGGCCGGAGAAGTCATGGCGGGGACAGATCGACGGGAGGAAACCGAGAGCAGCGCGAATTTAGAGCCGGGACCACGATGGTCAATGACGCCACGTGATCAGCGTGCCGAGCAACCGTCCGCGGGAACCGCGACGATGCGCACGCCGAGGCCGTCTCCTTCCTTCGACGCTGGGAGCGCAACCCCGCCCGGACAGAGCGCCTCCACACCGGGAAGCCCGACCAGATGCGTTGCCCTCGTGCGCGTGACCGCCTCGGACGCGTCTCCGCGCATGTCGATGTACCACGGCGGATCCGCCGTTCCCGTCCAATACAGGGTGAGCCGCTCGTCAAGCCAGAACTTTCCGTGATACGACAGAAAGGCAACCGGGTCCTTGTCGGCAGGCACCACGATGGTGATGCGCGCATCCCCGGGCGCCAGCGTCTCGATGTCGTGCAGGGTTTGCTCGAGCGGCGCGAGGTCCCGCTGAATCCTGTAGACGAACCCGTACCAGGCCGCGTTCAGCACCAGCAGTGTGGCGCCGAGCGTGCCGAAGCGCAGTGCGCCTCGCATGCGCTCCGGCGAGGACGCGCTCCAGCAGATGGCGGCAGCCGCCGCGCCCATGAGAAGCCCAACCGCGATGGAACTCCCCATCTTGCTGTACACCAGCCATGGGAGCGTGAGACTCGGAGCGTTCACCCACGTATTGCCTGCCAGCAGGATGTCCGCGATCCGAACGACGACCGCGACGAGCGCGACGCACGCCGCCGCGATCGGCGCTGCGCCCAACGACCGACCACGCGCCGTGAGAAAGAGCGCGAGGAACAGCGGTCCGACGGCGAACAGGTAGCGTTCGTGGATCTTCGTGTACGTGTTCAGCACCATCGTGTGCCGCGCCGCCGCGAGCACGTACACCGCAGCAACGCATATCGCAAACGCGGCGAGCCAGAGCCGCCGCCGGTCGGCGCGCCGTTCGCGCCATCCACCGAGCAGTGCCACCGCCGGAGCGATCGCGACGCCGAACGCGAGCGCGACCGACAGTGAGAGCATGACCTTGATCATCGGCTTGAGCGGCGGCAGGAGTGCGCCCCCCAGCTCGTCGGTATAGAAGCGCCCGAGCACGGCGCCGGTTCGAGTCTCGTCGACACCGCGGGCGGTCAGTGCGTGACGCACGAGAAGCAGCGCGCCGAACGCGAGCACGGGCGCGAGCCGCACGGCGAGCGCCTCGAGCCGCCGGCGTCCGTGCTCTGCCGAACGCATCTCCGTGACCGCCCACAGCAGCACCACTCCCGCGTATGCCGCGACGAGCGGAACCGCGAGTGGTTTGGCGAAGTAGGTGAGCCCGAGTGCCAACGCGCACCACGCCGCATCGCGCGTCCTCCCATCGACCAGCACGCGCCAGCACAGCCAGCAGCTCGCCACGAACAGCGGGTAGTAGAGGTTCTCCTCCATGATGAAGAGGGAGTAGCCGCCACCTGGCGCCAGGCCGGCGAGAGCAGCGACGGCGACCGCGTCGCGGTGATCGGAGAGCTCGCGCCCGAGCGCGTAGGCGAAGAACACCGCCGCGCTCACCATGAGCGCATTCAGCCCGTGCGCGATCTGAAAGGCGAGGTGCGCGTCGCTCGTGTGGAGACCAAGGCTCAGCAGCGCCGGGTAGAGAAACGCCGGGTAGTCCACCACTTCCCCGGACACGAGGAAGGGACGATGCGTGATGAACGTGTGCGCGAGCTGCCAGTGCAGCAGCTCGTCGCGAAAGATCCTCGGCTGCGTCACCGGCAGTGCAGCGAGCCATCGCAGCGCCGCGAGCACGAGCCAGAGCCCGACGACCTGTGCGCCTTCGCGGCGCGTCACGTTCACGGCGCGCCCGCGTCGCCGGGCGGCATCGTGGGCGACTCCCGCGTCGCGTCGCCAAGCGGATGTCGCATCGCGACGACGAAGCCGATCAGCATCTGCTCGATCACGAGGAGAAGGAAGAGCGCCGAGAGCGCGAGCGCGCGCTCTGCCGGGTAGCCGTGGCGCGCGAGCACGGCGACCAGCACGGCGTCGCGCACGCCCACGCCCGCCACGCTCACCGGAATGGTTTGCAGAATCGAGATCAGCGCCGCCGACGCCACTAGGAGCGCCGACGGCACGAACACGTCGAGCGCGCGGAAGAGCAGCCAGATCCGCAACATGACCACCGCCGTCGCGGCGACGGTGACCGCGAGCAGCACAAGCACGAGAGGGGAGCTGATCTCGAGCGTGTTGAGCAACGACTGCCACCGCGCGAGCCGCGAACGCATCGGCGCAGGAGCGACGCGAGCGACGAGTCCCATCAGCCAGCGGCGCGACCGGCGCGCCATCAACGCCGGGACGACGATGACGACGACCGCCGTGAAGCCCAGCGTCGCGCCGAGGATCGCCGGCCGCAGCGCAGGTGGAAAGACGTCGAGGAACGCGACGAGTCCGACGAGGCTCACCAGCGCGAGCAGAAGGAAATCGAGCAGGCGGTCGAACAGCACGCTGAACAGGGCCGTGGAGAGTGCGCTCCCGCGCTCGCGCAGATACCACGCCCGAACGAAGTCACCCGATTGCCCGGGCGTCGCGGCTCCGGCGAACTGTCCGATGAGGAAGAGCGTGACGGACTGTCCGAGCGACGGCGCCGGCACGCCAAGCTCCGCGATCAGCCGACGCCACCGCCACGCTTTCGTGAGGACGACGCCGGGAAAGAGTGCGAGCGAGAGCATGAGCGGCGTCCAGCGAACGTCGCGCAGGATCGCCACGATGCGGTGCAGATCGGTCGTGAGGAGGAAGTACGCGAGGATCGCCGGCCCGACGAGGCGCGTCAGCCAGCGGGCCCGGTGGCTCACCGGCGCGGTGGTCCGACGGTGAGCCAGCTCTCCGGAGACCGGAAGCGCAACTGGGCGATCTGCTCCGAAATCAGCCCAAAGAAAAAGAGAAACAATCCCCCGAGGAAGAACATCACCGTCGAGGGCGGCAGGTGCAGCTTGGGCCCGCCCGTCGCGACCGACCAGAAATATCCGACGACGGCGAACGTCTGCAGCAGCAGGAACAGCGGGAAGAAGATCCGCAGAGGGCTGAACAGCGTCGAGGTCCGCAGGATGATGAGCACGAAGCGGATTCCGTTCCGCATCAGCTTCTGCGAGCTCTGACCCGCCTCGCGGCGCCGCACGACGATCGGCTCGAAGCGCACGTGGAACCCGGCCTTCGCGAACGCGAGCGCACTGGTGGTGGCCCACGAGTACTGATTCGGCAACAGATGCAGCAGGTCCAGCATCACGTGCCGCCGCATGACGCGAAACCCCGACGTGAGATCGCGCATCGGGATGCCGACGAGATACGTGCCGAGACGGTTGAGCGCGCTGTTGCCCAACCAACGCGCGGTGTTCTCCTGGCCCGCCCGATCACGTTCGCCGATGACGAGGTCGTAGGGCCCAATGAGATTCAGCAGTCGAGGGATGTCCGCGGGATCGTGCTGACCGTCCGCGTCGATGAGCAGCATGACGTCGCCTGTCGCGTTGCGGGTCCCGGTTTTCACGCCGGCACCCACGCCGAGGGTGTAGGGTCGGCGGATCACCCGCGCGCCCGCCGCTTCCGCTCGCGCCGCCGTGTCGTCGGTCGATGCGTCGTCCACGACGAGGATTTCGGCCTCGGGACAGATGGCGTGCGTCCGTTCGACGATCGAGCCGATCGTCGCTTCCTCGTTGAGCGCGGTGATCACGACGCTCACGCTGAACGGCCAGCGGGGCGCCTCGTCGGCGCCAGGCGCCCGATCCGCGCGCGGGACAGTGCGAACGCGCGACGAATCGATGTCGATATCCATGGTTGGTCGGGATCGGCCGCGCTCCGGCAGCGTTCAGATGGAACCGTCCCGCACCAATCCGGGTTTCCGGTCCATGGTATGAGCATGTCGAGTTGCAGGCCGCGTGCGCTAGGTGCGCGGAGCGATCCGCGATAGGCGGCGGCTCGTATGCCACGCAGGGTGGCTTGCCGCGCAGGTCCTCACTATTCTCCCACGATGCACATTCCCGCCCACGCGCGGCGCGTCGGCGCCGTGCTGCTCGTCGCTGCCTGCTCCAAGCCCGCGCCTCCCGCCGCACCCCCACCTCCCGAAGTTCGCATCGTCACGGTCGGAACCGAGCCGATCGCGAACGTGATCGAGCTGCCCGGACGGCTGCAGGCCGTCCGCATCTCCGAGGTGCGCGCGCGAGTGGACGGGATCGTGGAGCGGCGCGTGTACACCGAAGGCACGGACGTTCGCGAGGGGCAACCGCTGTTCACGATCGATCCGCGCGAGCTTCGCGCGCGGGCCAACGCGGCACAGGCTGCGCTGGCCAAGGCGGAGGCCACCGCGGCCAACGCGACGCAGGACGTGAACCGATTCAGGGGACTCGTCGCGCAGCAGGCGTTGAGCCAGCAGGAGTACGACGCCGGCGTCGCACGGCTGCGCACCGCGGAGGCCGACGTGGCGCAGCGCCGCGCCGAGCTTGCCGAGGCGCGGCTCAGCCTCGGCTACACGACGGTGAGAGCTCCGATCTCCGGTCGCGCCGGCCGCGCCGAGGTGACCGAGGGCGCGCTCGTGAGCGCGGGCGCGGGCACGCTGCTGACGCGCATCGAGCAGCTCGACCCGATCTACGCCAACTTCTCGCAGTCGAGCTCCGACGTGCTGGCGCTCCGTAACAGGATCGCCTCCGGCGCGCTGCAGGCGCCGGCGCTGCGGCAGATGACGGTCCGTCTGGTGCTGGAGGACGGCAGCGCGTACCGCATGCCCGGGCGGTTGAACTTCGTCGACATGGCATTCGACGAGGCGACCGGCACCGCCGCGCTGCGCGCCGAGTTCCCCAACCCGCAGCGGACCCTCATGCCGGGCCAGTTCGTGCGAGTGCGCGTCGAGGCCGGGATTCAGACGAAGGGACTCCGCGTCCCGCAGCGTGCGGTGACCGTCACGCCCACCGCGGCGAACGTGCTCGTCGTCGGCGCGAAGAACCTCGTCGAGAGCCGGCCGGTGAAGCTGGGCGCGCTCGAGGGCGACTACTGGATCATCCAGAGCGGGCTGCAGCCCGGTGAGCGCGTCATCGTGGACGGCTTGCAGAAGGCAGCGCCTGGCACGCCGGTGAAGCCCGTCGCGGGCAGCGCCGCGCCTGCGGTGCCCACCGGAGCTGACAGCGCGAAGACCGCCGGCGCGGCGCAATGACGCCGCGCTTCTTCATCGATCGCCCCGTGTTCTCCTGGGTGATCGCGCTGACCATCCTGTTCGCCGGCATCCTCGCGCTGCGGTCGCTGCCGATCGAGCAGTACCCGACGATCGCACCGCCCTCGCTCACGATCAGCGCGTTCTATCCCGGCGCGGATGCGAGCGTGCTGGCGAACAACGTCACGCAACCGATCGAGCAGGAGCTCAACGGCGTCGAAGGGTTCCAGTACATGTCGTCGTCGAGCCAGTCCAATGGCGCGGCATCCATCTCCGTGACGTTCCGTACGGGTACGGACATCAACGTCGCCCTGATGGAGGTGCAGAATCGCCTGCGCCGCGTCGAGGCACGGCTCCCGGAGGAGGTGCGACGGCAGGGCGTGCAGGTGCTGAAGGCGAACGCCGGCTTCCTGATGATCGTCGCGCTGACGTCGAAGAGCGGGAAGATGCAGACGCTCGATCTGGGAAACTTCGCGGTGGCGCGCGTGGTGGACGAGCTGCGCCGCATCCCGGGCGTCGGAGACGTGCGATCGTTCTCGTCGGAATACG
>DATEOG010000224.1:0-6957 GCA_035274345.1 Gemmatimonadaceae bacterium | reverse complement strand
AGCGTCTCACGAGAATCGGGGATGGGGAGGACCGCGCGTGCGCCGGAGTTGGCGCGCTCGCACGAGAACTACGACAGCGGCTGGCGCGCCGCCAGTCGGCGCATGCGGGCCAGCGTTGCCTCGAGGCTCGGATCGGCGTGTCGCCACACCGTGAGGACGCGGCTCGCCCAGAGCGCGGCCGACGCGGGATCATTGAGCCGCGCGGCCAGCTCGGCGCGGTACGCCATCGCTCGACCGACCGACGCCGCCATCACGGTTTCGGTGACGATGAACGACGAGAGAGTCGGCAACGCGGTGAGCGAGACGTCGAGCCTGTCGGCAGCGCCCCGCGGATCGCCGGTGAAATCGGCCAGCCACGCTTCCTGAACGGTGTAATCGAGCGTGACGCCTCCCGGCCGCATGCCGGCTCGTGCCTGGGCCAGGGAGTCGAGCAGGCGCCGCACACCGACGCGATCGTCACGCGCCGCGACCTGCTGGATACGCAGCAGCGTGCTCGCGGGATGGCTGACCATCAGCGTCGCCTTCGGGCCGGTGCATGGCACGCCCAGCGCCAGCGGGCGCTCGAGCAGGGCGTCGGCGGCCTGCTGCCGATCCGCCGCGCCGACGTAGCTGCTCAGCGTCCGCACGATACTCGCCGGCAAGGTTCGGAGTGAGTCGTCGCACACGCCGAGCGCGGCGCGAACGAGCAGGGCGGCGAACGCACCGTCGGTCGCCGGGACGACCTCGACGCCTCGTCGCAGGGCACTCGGCCCGCTGAGACGGAGGTACTGCGTCGCGAGGCCGGTCCGTCCGGCGAACGCCGCCAGCGCTGCGAGCTGCGATGCGCTCGCCTCGGAGTTGGCGCTGTCGGCGTGCAGCACGGAGTCGGTCGTCGCTGCCGAGCGCGCGAAGTCGCCGAGCTTGACGTGCAGGCGCACGTCGGCCGCCGCGAGGCGCAGGCGCTGTTCGGGACTCGCGCTCAGCGCGCGCGCACGCTCCAGCGCGGAGAGAGCGGAGTACCGCCCGTCCGGCGTGCCGATGATCTCGTCACGCGCCTCGAGGAGGTTCGCCATCGCCTCGAAGACGTCGGCGTTCGCCGGCATACGCTGCGTGAGCGATTCGAGTAGCGCGAGCATTCGGTCGCGATTGAACCGCAGCGCCGCGTCGTACGTCTCGGGTATCCGTGTCACGCGGAACTCGGCGATCGGATAGGGGACGTACGCAACCGTATCGTCGCGCAGCTCGAGCATGGCGAGGAACGGGGTAGTGCCCTGTGTCCCCGTCCGGACGCGATTGTACTCGACGTGCGCGATCTGCCGCAGGAACTCGCTCGGAAGCGCAGCGAACGCTTCCGGCGCGAGCTCGAGCGCGCGTGTCACCGCGCGCCACGCCGCCTCGTGACTGCCGCGGAACGCCCAGCCCGACGGCGAGGTCGGCGATCGCATCACGGCGCGGTCGTACGCCTGACATGACGCCAGACCGAGCCAGGCCATCGCATCGAGCGTGTCGCGATCGCGCAGTGCGGCGTAGCTCTGGCACCCCGCGGCGTTGTCGTCTCGTGACAGGGCACCCAGCGCGTCGACGAGCAGCCGCTCGCGCGCATCGAGCACCGCGCGACCCTTGTCGGCGGCGATGAACGCGGTCATCCACTCCTTGGCCGGCAGCCGACGCCACGATTTCACCTGGGCCAGCCACAGGTTCGCCTGTGGATACGAGGGATCGAGCGCGACGGCGCTGTCGAGAATCGGAATGGCACCGTCCACGTCCCATCGCGCCGCCGCGAGCGCACCGCGCTGGAACGTCTGCCATGCCGGATACGATGTCGTGCCCCGATCCGCCGTGGAAGAAACCGCCGACGCGCGCGGCACGCGCAGCAGGTCGGCGACCAGCGTGCGATAGTCCACGCGTCGCAGCGCGTCCGCGCCACGCGGAACGGTCTGCGTCACCTCGCGCAGGCTCTCGCCGCTCACTGCGTCGTACAGACCCACACGCACCACCGCCGAGTCGCGCACGGCGAGCACGCGCCCCCATACGACGCGTCCGGCGTGCACCGACCGCGCGACGCGCATGACTCCCTCCACCGGCAGCGCGCCGTCGCCGGCGCGGGCGCGCACCGCGTCCTGCACGCCGACGTCGCTCGCGAGCTTGAGTCCGTCCCAGCGCTTGAGCGCCGCGTACACGCCCCCCGCCGCGGGTTCCGCCGCCACGTTCGGAGGTGCGCTCCCGACGTACTGGAAGGGCACGACCGCGAACTGCGTGGAGTCGACACGCATGGTGAAGCGCTCGATGCGCTCGCGCACCGGCGGCGTCATCGCACCGACGAGGACCACCAGCGCCACCGTCGCCGCCACCGCCCACCACCGCGTGCTCCACGCGCGCCGTGCCGCTCGCGCCGTGAGCGTCTCTCCCGAGTGCCCGATCGCCGACGAGAGTGCCGCACTGAACGTCCGCGCGTCGGGATAGCGGTCGTCCGGCGACGTCGCCAGCGCTTTCGCGATCACCGCCTCGATCGGTGGGGGAACGTCATGGCGGTAGTCGCGCAGGAGGGGCGGCGTCTTGGTGAGCCGCGCCGAGAGCTGCTGTTGCGGCGTGTCGCCAGGGAAGGGCGGAACGCCGGCGATCGCCTCGTACAGCACGCACGCCAGCGAGTACACGTCGCTCCGCCCGTCGAACGCGCGGTCGCGCGCCTGCTCGGGGCTCATGTACGCCGGCGTGCCGGTGATCGTTCCCTGCTGCGTGATCTTCTCGCTCGCCCGGTCGATCGCGCGCGCGATGCCGAAGTCCGCCACCACGGCGTGTCCACCGGAGAAGAGAATGTTCTCCGGCTTGATGTCGCGGTGGACGATGCCGCGCTCGTGCGCGTATGCCAGCGCGCCGGCCACCTCGCGCCCGATGCGCACCGCCTCCTCGATCGAGAGCCGATTGTCCGCCGAGAGCCGCTGCCGCATCGACTCGCCCTCGACGAACGGCATCACGTAGTACAGCTGGTCCGCCGACTCGCCGGAATCGTGGATCGGCAGGATGTGCGGATGCTGCAGGCTGGCCGTGAGCTTGATCTCGCGCAGGAATCGTTGCGCGCCGATCGCGTGCGAGAGCTCCGGATGCAGAACCTTGATGGCGACGAACCGCTCGTGTCGCTCGTCCCGCGCCAGATACACCGTCGCCGCGCCACCGCGGCCGATCTCGCGCTTCAGCGTGTAACGGCCGCCGCCAAAGTCTTGCTTCAGGACGAACTGCCCGGCAAGGATGTCGTTCAGCGTGGGTGGCGTGTCTTTCACGGCTGGCTGCGGCTCTGCGAGGAGCGCTAAACTACGAGCTTGCGATCGTCGCAACCAGTACGAACCCGTCCGCATGCCCACCCTGTCGTGACTCCTGCCATCCCCGCCGAGGCTGCCGACTTCGTGCTGCGACCGGCGACTTCCGCCGATGTCCCCGTGATCCTCGCGTGCATCCAGCGGCTCGCCGAATACGAGCGGCTCGCGCACGAGTGCATCGCCACCGAGGCGCAGCTGCGCGCGACGCTGTTCGGCGCCACCCCGTCGGCCGAGGTGGTTCTCGCCTTCGCAGGCGACGAGCCCGCCGGCTTTGCGCTCTGGTTCCAGAGCTACTCGACCTTCCTCGCCAAGCCCGGACTGTACCTCGAGGACCTGTTCGTCTACCCACAGCACCGCGGCCGCGGCCTCGGCCGCACGCTGCTGCGACACCTCGCCCGCGTGGCCGTGGAGCGAGACTACGGGCGCGTCGAGTGGTCCGTGCTGGACTGGAACGTGGATGCGATCGGCTTTTACCGGTCGATCGGCGCCGAGCTGCTCGACGACTGGCGACGCTGCCGACTCGCGGGTGACGCGATCGCGACGCTCGCAGGCCGGTGAGCGACCGCGAGTTTCGGGGCTTCCGCCCCGCCGCGCTGACCTTCCTGCGCGCGTTGAAGCGCAACAACACGCGCGAGTGGTTCCAGGCGCATCGTGAGGACTACGAGCGGGAGGTGCGAGCGCCGCTCGTGGCGCTCGTCGAGGAGATCGACGTGCGGCTCGCCGCGCTCGCACCCGAGATCGTCGGGGATCCGAAGCGCTCGCTGTTCCGCATCCATCGCGACGTGCGCTTCTCGAGCGACAAGTCGCCGTACAAGACCAACGCGGCCTGCTGGTTCTACCATGGCGACGCCGGCCGCGGCGTCGGCTCGTCGACTCCGCATGGTGGTGCGGGGTTTTACTTCCACATGGAGCCCGGCGGCTCGATGCTCGGTGGCGGGATCTGGATGCCGCCGCGTCCGACGCTGACACAGCTGCGCGAGCAGATCGACGAGGGACACGCGTCGCTGCGACGCATCCTGCGCGACCCGTCGCTCGCGAAGCGATTCGGCGCGCTCGACGAGTCGGCCAAGCTCACACGGATGCCGCGCGGGTACACCGATGACCATCCGGCGGCGGATCTGCTCCGGCATCAGTCGTTCACCGTGGGCCGCGAGCTCACGGACGCCGAGCTGTTCAGCCCGAAGCTCGCCGACGTGCTGGCGCGCGACTACGCACGGCTCGTCCCGTTCGTGCGATGGTTCAATGCTGCGCTCGGACTTCGGACGCTCGCGCGGCGGTGACGACGCTCATACCTTGAGCCGATGCGCGGATCCGATCCCTCTCCCATCGTGACGCGTGTGGCGCGTACGGACGACGCGGCGCTGCTCTCCGAGATCGGTGCGACGACGTTCACCGAGACGTTCGAGGCGGCCAACACGCCGGAGGATTTCGCGGTGTACATGGCCGCGGCGTTCGGTGAGGACGTCCAGCGCTCGGAGCTCGAGAGCCGCGACACCACGGTGTTCTTCGCCGAACGCGACGGGGACGTCGTCGGCTACGTCATGCTGCGCGAGCGCATGGCTCCGGCGAGTCTGGCGCTCGAGGACGCACTGGAGATCGCGCGGCTCTACGCGCGCAAGCGTGCGCTCGGCAGCGGCGTCGGTGCCGCGCTCATGCAGCGCGCGATCGCCGAGGCGGCAGGGCGGGGAAAGGACGCCGTGTGGCTCGGTGTGTGGGATCGCAACGAACGGGCGATCCGATTCTACGAATCGTGGGGGTTCCACCGGTCCGGGACGCAGCCCTTCCTGCTCGGCACCGACCTGCAGACCGACCTCGTGATGGTGCGTCGCCTCGCCCGGGAGTCCTGACATGCGGCACACGCTGAAGCTGAACGGGATCGTGATCGGTTGGTCGGAGCTCGAGGAGGTCGACGAGGTGGATCGTCGCGTATGGGGCCAGTTCCATCCGGGGATCGGCTACGAGCTCGTGCAGCCGATCTTTCGTCTGTTCGTCGAGGCGACGCCGATGCCCGGGGGCGAGCCGCTCGACCAGATCAAGCTCGAGCGCTACATCGCGGCGCGCGATCGTCTGCCGCTCGAGCTGGTGGACGACCGCGGCCGCACGATCGAGACGGCCGCGATCCACATCGCCGACTACAGCGAGAAGCGAGGTCCGGACGCGATGTCGCTGGACGTGCTGGTGAAGGACGACAGGTATTGGGACGGACGCTGACGCCGCCAGTTGCCCAGCGCGATGACCGCCGCCAGCAGGGTCACCGCCAGCGTGCTCGCGGCGAGGTAGCGCGCGGCAAGCACCTCTCGTGGGCCGATCACGTCGTAGATGAGGTTCATGCTCGCGTTCTGCGAGCCGTGGAAGAGCATCGCGAGCAGGATGCTGCCGCGCGCCGCGTTGAAGATCCAGGTCACGATCACCGAGAGGGCGAGCGTGCCGACGGTGGACAGCGCGACGATCTGCAGCGTGCGCGAGGCGGAGCCGGTCGCCGCTCGATTGGCCACGAACCAGGCGGGGAAGTGCCAGAGTGCCCACAGCAGGCCGACGAGGAGCGCGGCAGCGAGCGGACGGACCCGTTGCTGCACCCGTGGCAACAGGAAGCCGCGCCAGCCGACCTCCTCACCGGCGAGGATCAACGCTCCGAGCACCGTCGTGTACGCCCAAGCCGAGACCGCGTGCGAGAGGTCGATCGGCTGCAACTCGGCACCGGTCGCCGCCTGCCACGCGCCGAGGGCGAGCCACTGTGGTATCACCGGTGCCAGGAGCGCCGCGGCATACCAGCGCGGGGCAACGCGCCAGGCGACGGCGCGTCGGACCAACGCGAGGACGGCGCGGCCCCCGCGGAAGAACAGCGTCGTGAGGACCGCGGCCGCGATGGGGCCGAGGACCATCACCACGCCCACGTCGTCGAACGCCGCGCGAACGGCCGTGAGATCTCCCATGCGGTAGCCTGGCGGGAGATGCCACCGCAGCATTCCCGCCCAGGAGATGGCGAGGCACGTCACGTAGAACGCGGCGATCTCTCCTCGCAATCTCACAGGTGGATCGGGCGCGGAATCGAGCATGGCTCGGCGTACGCCGAGGGGACGGCATTGGTTTCGGCGTCCCCTCGATATGTGCCGTGATGGACCACTCAGCGCTCCGGCAGTGTGTACGAGACGAGGTAGGAGTGCTTCTTCTCCACGATGTCGATGTCGACTGTGCCCGTGATCCCCTCGAGTTGGCCCGTACCAGAACCTGGAACGATGACAATCGACAGCTCCTGGCCGTCGGCGTTGCGGAGGCCGCGGTGCGCGATGAGGAAGCTGCCGCTGCGGCCGTGGAGCGTGCCCGTCACGCGATCGATCGCGACGTAGACGCCCGCGCCGGTGAGCGGCTCGTGCGCCGCCATCATCTCGCCGTGTGCGATCGCCTCGAGGTCGCCGTGGAACTCCTTGTACAGCAGCATCCGCGCGACGGGCGCATCGGCGGGTGAGTGCTGGGGAGTGAGGGTGACGGTGAACGGGCCTTTGGCGTGAGGGGGCATTGGCGGGTCGCTGGGTTGTGGGTAATGGGTGGTGCGTGATGAGTGGAGGCGTCGGGAGAGGCGTGGTAGGTACCCACCACCCACAACTCATAACTCACCACGGCTTCAATGGCTTCAATGAAAATCATGCCTCCTCGCGAACTCCGC
>DATEOG010000223.1:0-2255 GCA_035274345.1 Gemmatimonadaceae bacterium | reverse complement strand
CGCGTCCAGCAGCTCTGCGCCGCGCTGCTCCAGGATGGCGCGCGGCATCCCCTTGATCTTCCCCAGCGCGTCCTTGGACTGCGGCTGCGTGCGCGCGATCTCCAGAAGCTGCTCGTTGCCGAGCACGCGAAAGGTCGCGCGGTCGAGCGTGCCGGCCACCGCGTCGCGCCAGGGGACGAGCTCGCGCAGCACCGCGAGCTCGCGACGGCTCAGATCGCGCGCGCCTTTCAGGCGCAGGTAGGACGAGCCCGGCTCGTCGTCCGTCCACCGCGTCCCTTCGAGCAGCGCGAACTCCTCCCGCGCCCACTCCGTGCGCCCGACGCGCTTCAGCTCGGACGCCATGTGATCCTTGAGCTGTAGCAGAAAGCGTGTGTCCTGCGCAGCGTAGTCGAGCATGTCGTCGGTGAGCGGACGCATCGACCAGTCGGCGCGCTGGTGCTTCTTGTCGAGCTTTACGTCGAAGAAGCGCTCGAGCAGGGCGGCGAGCCCGAATGCGGTGTAGCCGAGCAGCTGCGCCGCCACTCGCGTGTCGAAGATCGTGCGGATGTGCCAGCCATAGTCCTGCTGCAGCAATCGCAGGTCGTAGTCGGCGTCGTGGAACACCACTTCGACCGTCGGATCCTCGAGCAGGGTACCGAGGCCGGGCGGCACGCCCATCGGCAGCGGATCGATCACCGCATGACGGTCGCGCGTCGACAGCTGCAGCAGATAGACGCGGTCCACGAAGCGATGGAAGCTCGCCCCTTCCGTGTCGAGCGCGATCTCGCGCGTCCTGGCGATCTCGGACGTGAACTTCTCGACGTCGGCGACGGTGTCGATGTACTCGAACGATGCGGCGTTCGCGCGCTCTGCCACGCTTGCCCCTCACTCTGTTGGCGGGTCGGATCCCGCGGTAATGTAGCGCCTCGCGCGATCGCGTCACGCGGCTTGCACATGACGACGAGCGGTCGTTCCAGCGCCCTCGATCCGAGCTCATCGCATGACGGATTCCCCTCTCGATGTCGGTAACATCCCTCGTTCCGACGGCGGCTCCGTCGACTCGAAGGCGCTGAGCACGCCCCCCACACGCGGGAGGCCCGACGTCCGCCACCACCGCAAGGTGGGCTGGCGAAGCCGGGACGTGGTCCGGGCGGCGGGGCTCGTGCTCGCGATGTACCTGGCGCTCCGGCTCCTCTGGTTCGCCAACGCCCTCTTTCTGGTCACTTTCCTGGGGATCCTGTTCGGGATCGCCGTCTCGGCGGGAGTGGACCGGCTCGAGCGCCTTCGGATCCCGCGAGGAGTGGGGGCGGCGCTGATCGTCCTCGCCTTCTTCGGCCTCCTGGTCGGCTTCGGCGCGTGGCTGGCGCCGACGCTGCGGGCGCAGGGGGCGGACCTGCGACAGAAGCTCCCGCAGGCAATCGATCGCGTGGAGCAGTGGGTCAACAAGCGCCAGAGCGGATTTCTCGGCATCCTCCTCGGCGGAAGCGACGTCGTCGGCCCCACGGCCACAGCGGCGAGGGCAGATACCTCCGCCGTCCGAGATACGTCGGCCGCCCGGGCCGCGGCGCCCGCCTCGGGTACGGCGGGCACGGCAGCGCGAACCGTCTCGGGCGACAGCGCGGCGCAAGGCGCAGGGGCGCCGCAGCTGCACCAGCGTATCCAGGAGAAGCTCAGCGGCGCGTCGCGCTACCTCTTCCCCTTCCTCACCCACACGGTGGAGGCACTCGGCGGGTTCCTCATCGTCGTCTTCCTGAGCATCTATCTCGCGGCCGATCCACAGCTGTACCGGCGTGGCATGCTCGCGCTGATCCCCGACCGGCGCCGGCCGCAGGCCTCGCTGGTGATGGACCGTGTGGCGAACGTGCTTCGCAAGTGGCTCGTCACGCAGCTCATCGCGATGCTCGTCATCGGCACCGTGACGACGGTCGTGCTGCTGATCCTGAAAGTCGAGGCGGCGTTCGCGCTCGGCGTCCTCGCCGGCCTGTTCGAGTTCATTCCGACCGTGGGCCCGCTGCTGAGCGCGATCCCGGCCGTGGCGATGGGATTTCTCGATTCACCCGAGAAGGCGGCGGTGATCGCCGCGGCGTACTGGGGGATCCAGTTCCTCGAGAATCACATCCTCATTCCGCTCCTCATGAAGGGAGGGATGGACCTGCCCCCGGCACTCACCGTGATCACCCAGGCGCTGCTCGCGCTCGTCTTCGGCTTCCTCGGCCTGATGGTCGCGGTGCCGATGCTGGCCACCGTGATGGTGCTGGTGCAGATGCTCTACGTGC
>DATEOG010000222.1:0-2524 GCA_035274345.1 Gemmatimonadaceae bacterium | reverse complement strand
TCGGCACCACACCCTTGGACAAGTTGCTTCAGGGTCCGAGTGTCGTGCGCAACGCGCCCTCGAGCGAAGCCCTGCGCCGAGCCTTCCGTACCGAGGTCGTCCGAACGCAGCGCCGCAGTGATGGCACGATCACCGTCGCTCTATCTCGAGGTCTTCGCTGCCCCGATGCCGACTCGCACCGCGAGCAAGCGCCGATGACGCCCCACGAGCGCGAACGCGTTGCACTCGCCGCGCATCCCTTCGCTCAATCACAACCGCCTTCGCACGAGGAGATGCTCGCGGCCGGCCTCTACGACGCGCTCCGACGCCTCGATCGCGCGGCCGCTGCGTATTGCGACTACATCCTCGATCTCCCCCAACTTCGCTTCGTCGTCATGCCCGGCGAACTCCCATGCGGTGCGCACGATGCGCAGGGCAATGTCCGCGTCTTGACTCGTCGCTCTTTCCGCTTTCACGAAGTCACGAAGTTCATCGCGATGAGATCACGGTCTGGTGCAGCGGCCTCCGACTACAGCCTCGTCACCCCTGAACGACCTACCCAAACCTGGAGGAGAGACCTATTTGTCGAGGATCGACTCGGCCAGGTCGCGGAGCCAACGTTGGAGAGGATCGTCGTCATGTCGGCGATGCCAGACCGCCTGAAGCACGAAACCGGGAATGGCCACCGGCGGCTCCAGACAGACCAGCGGCGGCCGACGTCGGCTCCCGGTGCCCAAGCACGCGGTCGGGTTGCCGAGCGCGGCGGGGATCGTGGCGATGTAGTCGGTCTCGGCCACGATCCTCAGGGCGCTCTCGAAGTACGGCACGCGGACTGCGACGCGCCGCTCGAGGCCGCGCTGCGTGAGCACGCGGCTCACGAGGCTGTCGGCGTCGCCACCGAGGGGATAGACGACCACGTGCTGGAGCGCACAGAAGCGCCGCAGCGTCAGCTTCCGCTGGGCGACGGGGTGATCCTTGCGCACGATGCTGCGGAATCGCTCGTGGAGAAGGTCCGCGGACCGCAGTTCCTCCGGCAGGCGGCCGACCTTGGGCACGACGAGGAGCTCCAACCGGCCAGCCGCGAGCTGCGAGAAGACGTCGCGACCGGCGGGTTCGATCTGCACGTCGAGCAGCGGTGCGCGTCGCATCAGTCGCCCGACGAATTCGTGGACGATGGCTCCGAGCGCGTGTTCGGTCGCGGCCATGCGCACGGTCCCGGTCGCAGTGGCTGGGTCGAACGCCTGCGGCGGGCGAAGGAGCCCGCGGAGACCGTCGAGGCTGGCTGTGAGCGGCTCGCGCAACCCTGCGGCGCGAGCCGTGAGCAGCATCTTGCGACGCGCGGGGACGAGCAACGGATCGTCAAACCACTCGCGGAGTTGGCCGAGGCTCCGGCTCATCGCCGATTGCGTCACGCCAAGGCGGACCGCCGCACGCGTGACGCTTCGCTCGACCAACAGCCAATGCAACGCGAGCAGCAAGTTGAGGTTCATTTGCTCGAGCCGGGGCTCGGAGCTCGCGCGGTTCGGACGAGAATGATTCACGATCATGTATTACTATAGCAATCATGCATTTGAGTCATGGAGCTGTTTGGCGCAGCCTCGACCCATGGACTCCCACGAGGGCGCAACTGCGCGACGCACCGAACCACGCCGCCGGCTCCTGGGATACGCGGCACTCAGCGCGGCGCTGGTGCTCGGCGCAGTGCTCATACTCGTGGCCGCAGGCTTTCGCTCGCTCGATGTCGCCGCCTACCCGCTGCCCGTGCAGCGTCCGACCACATGGGAGGAGATCCTCGCGCGACCGCGCCCGGTCACCGTCGAGGTCCTGGTCACCGGCACCGTCGATGGTGATCGTCGCGTGGTCCTGGACAAGAGCGATCCCAACATCAAGGAGCTAGGTGACGGTCACACGCCGAGCACGGTGTCGGCCTACTGGGTGCATCACCCGATCGAAGGCGATTACCTGATCGACGCCGGCCTCGCCCGGGCGTTCGCCCGCGAGGGCGGCAACTACACGGCTCTGCTGCGACTGATCCTCGCGCTGATCGGTGCCGAAAGCCACAGCACGGAAGGGACCGACGTCGCGTCGCGGCTCAGATTGCGCGGCCTCTCGCCGCGAGCCGTGTTCCTCACCCACCTGCACGGCGACCACACCTCGGGGCTCGTCGACCTCCCCGCTCGTGTGCCCGCGGTGTTCGGGCGAGGCGAAGTCACGTTCATGCAAAAAGCACTCATTGGCGACCACCTCGACGGTAGGCCCCTCTACGCGTTGGACTTCGACGAAGCTCACGCGCTGCCGCCCTTCGAGCGCGTGCTCGATCTGCTCGGCGACGGCTCGGTCTGGGCGATCTCGACGCCCGGACATTCACCGAATCACGTGTCGTACTTGGTCAATGCCCAGTCCGGCCCGGTCTTGATCACCGGTGACGCCTGCGCCTATCACGCGCAGTTCGAGCACCGCATACGGCCCAGCCCCGGCGTCGAAGATCAGGGGGCGGCGATTCGCTCGCTGGCCGGTCTTCACGAGCTCTACGATCGGTTTCCAC
>DATEOG010000221.1:0-3815 GCA_035274345.1 Gemmatimonadaceae bacterium | reverse complement strand
CACTGCAGATCGTGTCAATGAGAAACACACCTTGGTCAGGCTACGCCCTTTCGCGCCACGAAGGTGCTTGCCCCGCCTTCGACGACCGTTACCTCCCACCCGCGATACCGGCGGCGAAGCTCGTCCAGCGACACGGGGGCGCGCTTCCCGGCCGCGATGGTCTGCACGAGATGCACACCGCCATCCTCGGTCGCACTCTTCAGCACGTCGATGACTCGCGCGCGCTCCGCCGCACTCAGGCCGGCGAACGCCGCCGGCGTGTAGATCACCGCCGTGACGGGGGCATCGGGAGTCCAGCTGCCGAGCCCGTTGCTGGTCGCCGTGACTCGCTCGCCGAGCCCTGCAGCTTCGGCGGCGTCGAGCACGCGCTGGACGTCCTCGCCATTCCCCAGCGCCGTTACGTCGCAGCCGTGCGCGGCGAGGTAGAGCAGGGCGCGATTCTCGTCCTTGACTCCCGCGACCAGCACCCGTGCGTCCGCGGCCACCGGCTGGACGGTTCGCACCACGAAGTCGTCCGGGCTGAGCCCCCAGTGCTCGGGCCGCCGAAGTTCCTGGAGCAGCTTGATGCGCCGCTTTCGCCAGGTGGCGTAGCTCGGCAGCCGTAGACGCTTGAAGATGATCTTGTCCACCTCGTCCCACAGCAGGAGCTCGGTAAGCGCAAACTGCTGCTCATCGGCGAGCGCGCGAACGGCGTCGTCCCCGATCGAGAGGAGGACGCTTCGAGGTACCGATTCCTTGTAGTTCTCGATCTCCCGCTCGACGAACAGCTCGTACTCGTGCTTGAGCGAGCGGGACGGCCGCTGGGGCATGGGTGGCAGGCTGGGGACAAACCCAAAGTAGAGCCGACGACGAATCGCGCAAGTGGCTGTCCCGCGTGAGGTTATCGGGTCGTCACGCCGGCTCGACGTGGACGATCGCCTCCGCGGTGCCCAGCTCACGCTCGATCGCCCGCTCCACATCGTCGGTAAAGTCGTGTGCCGCGGACACGCTCGTGGCGCCATCCACCAGGATCGTCACCTCCGCAAACAGATGTCCGGACGACGTCCGGCGCGAGCGCGCCGAGCGCACGCCGGCCACGCCGGGAATCGTCCGAACGATGTCGGTCAGTCGCGCTGCGTCGACGGCGCTCGCGTCCACCAGGATCGGAATCGAGTCGCGTAGAATCTGATACCCGCTCCACGCGATGATCATCGCGACGACGACTCCGAGCAGCGCGTCGGCCCTCACGAAGCCGAGGAACGACAACACGAGCGAGGCGATGGCGAGGAGCGTCACGAGGATGTCACTCGCGGTGTGCGCCGCGTCTGCCATCAGAAGCGCGCTGCCGAGCGCACGACCGCGCCGCCGCTCGAACAGCACGACGAAGCCGTTCACTGCAAGCGACGTCACGAGCAGCAGCGCATCCGTGCCGGACGACGAAGGCGGCTCGTGGATCCCGGTGAGCTCGTCGATGCTTCGGCGAAGCAGCTCGAAGCACGAGATCGACAGAAAGCCCACGATGGCGAGCGTGCCGAGCGTCTCGAACTTCTCGTGCCCGTACGGATGCCCTTCGTCGGGCTCGCGGGCCGCGACCGATACGGCGAAGATCGCGACGACGTTGCTCAGCGTGTCGAGCACCGATTCCAGCGCCGCACCGAGCACGGTGAGTGACCCCGTCCGCGCGCCGACGCCCAGCTTGATCGCCGCCGAGAGGGCGTTCAGCAGCAGCACGATGACGAGCGCGCGCCGCACGCCGGCCGAGCGCGTCGCGAGGATGTCCGCGCGACCGTCGTCAGTACGGACGATCTCGGATTGAGCGGGCGCGTCCATCGCCGCATCTTGCGTCGGCTGCCCCAGCGATGTCAACGCCTCCTCTCGTCGACCAATGCCCGAGCTACCGGAAGTAGAAGCCGCTCTCGACGTGCTGCGCGCACGCGCACGCGGGCGCACGATCGTGAGAATGCGCGTGCTGCATCCCGCGTTGCGTCGTCGTCTCCGCCCGTCGCAGCTTCGCGCGCTCGTCGGTGCACGAATCGCCCGCGTCGAGCGCCGTGGCAAGCACCAGCTGCTGCACCTCGACGATGGTCGCATCCTGCATGCGCACTTCAGGATGAACGGCGATTGGACGCTGGTCGAGACGGGCGCGCCCCTTCCGAAGTTCGCTCGCGCGGTCCTCGACTTCGACGATGGAAGCTCGCTCGTCTTCGTGGACTCCCGAGCTCTCGGGACAATCGACGTGCATCCCGCCGATGCCGAGCTCGACCTCGGATTGGGCCCCGACGCGGCGGATCCCGAGTGGACTGCCGAGCAGCTGGCCGCAGCGCTCGCGCCCCGCCGTGGCCCCATCAAGCCCGCGCTGCTGGATCAGCGACTCGTCGCCGGACTCGGAAACATCTACGCCGCGGAGTCTCTCTGGCGCGCGCGCATCGCTCCGTCTGCGCCGTGCAGCAGTCTCACGCGCGCTCAGATCATGAAGCTTCGCAAGGCAATCGCTGCGGTGCTGCTGCGCGCAACCGGATCGCGCTACACAGACGACGACACGGTAACGCTCGACGTGTACGATCGCGAAGGATTGCCGTGCCGGCGATGTGGGACGGAGATCGAGCGAGTGGTACAGGCGGGGCGGAGCACGTACTACTGCCCGAAGTGTCAGGCAGCCGTCGTACCCGAACGCGCCGCGCCGGCGACGAAGGGAAAGCGTGCGCGTGGTGCGCGCTAGTCGAGCGCTTCGAGCAACGCTCCTTTCAAATAGGCGGTCTCGGGGATCGTGACGACTTCGGGGTGGTCGAGCGGCTGGCCGCGAAACTCGCGAAACGCAAGCCGTCGTCCGCTGTCCGACGCCGCCTGCTCGAGCATCTCGAGAAACAGCGGCTTCGTGAGATGGTACGAGCAGCTCGCCGTGAACAGCATCCCGCCGGGCGAGAGAATGCGCATCGCGCGCAGGTTGATCTCCTTGTAACCACGCAGCGCAGCCGGGAGCGTACCTCTGGTCTTCGCGAACGCCGGTGGATCGAGCACGATCGTCTCGAAGCGAGCGCGCTCGCGCTCGCGGGCCTTGAGATACTCGAACGCGTTGGCCTCTACGAACTCACCGTTGGCGACCCCGTTGCGCTGGAAGTTCTCCTCGGCCCGCGTGAGCGCATGGGCCGAGGAGTCGAGCGCGATCACGTGATCGGCGCGGCGTGCGAGGTGGAGCGCGAACGAGCCATGATAGCTGAAGCAGTCGAGCGCTCGCCCGCGCGCCACGCGTCCGGCCAGTACGCGGTTTTCACGCTGGTCGAGGAACGCCCCCGTCTTCTGTCCACGCCACGGTGCGGCCAGATAGCGCACGCCGTGCTCGTTCACCTCCACTTCGTCGGGCACCGAGCCGTGCAGCAGCTCCACGTTCGTTTCGAGCCCTTCCTTTCGGCCCAGCGGAACGTCGTTGCGCGCGAGAATGCCGTCGGGATGAACGAGGTCGATCAGCGCGCGAATGATATCGTTGCGAAACCGCTCGAGGCCGGCGCTCATCAGTTGGACGACGAGCCATCTGTCGTATCGATCGACGACGAGCGACGGGATGAGATCACCTTCGCCGTGCACGAGGCGGCACGCCGTAGTGTCGTCCGCGAGCGTGCGCCGCCGGGCGATGGCGCGCGCGAGCGCGCGGTGCCACCACTCACCATCGATCGACGCGTCCGGATCGGGGTCGAGCTGGCGCAGCGAGATCTCCGAGCGCGGGCTCCAGAGCGCGACACCGATCGGCTTGCCGCGCTGATCCACGACGCGCACGACGCCGGCGTCGGTGTGGGGCGCAGTGACGAGATCGCTGCGGTAGATCCACGGATGTCCCGCGT
>DATEOG010000220.1:0-7884 GCA_035274345.1 Gemmatimonadaceae bacterium | reverse complement strand
TGCGCACGCGGCCGTCGCCACGACACTTCTTGCACTGCGACTCGATGATCTTTCCGTCGCCGTGGCACGTCGGACAGGGCGCGACGGTGACGAACTGGCCGAAGAACGAGCGCTGCGCGCGGCGCACCTCGCCCTGGCCGGCGCAGGTCGGACACTGCTGCACCTTCGAGCCGGGCTCCGCGCCGGTGCCGGCGCAGTGATCGCACGCGTCGAGCACGCGAAGCCGGACCTCCTTCTCCGCACCCGTCGCGACTTCGGCCAGGGTGAGCGGCAGCGTGATCTTCACGTCGGAGCCCGTGCGGGGCCCGCCGCCGCTTTGCCCGCGGCCGCCGAACAGATCGTCGAGCCCGGAGAAGCCGCCGAAGTCGCGCATGAAGATGCTGAGCGCTTCGGACAGGTCGACGTGGTGATAGCCGGCGGTGCCGCCGCGAAGACCCGCTTCCCCGTAGCGATCGTAGGCGGCGCGCTTCTGCGGATCCCGCAGGACGTCGTACGCCTCGGTGATCTCCTTGAACTTCTCCTCCGCATCCTTCGACCCGTTGTTGCGGTCGGGATGGTAGGTCATCGCCAGCTTGCGATATGCCTTCTTGATCTCATCGTCCGACGCGTCGCGTTCGACGCCCAGGACGCCGTAGAACTCAGCCATTATGAACCTTCATATCGAGAACCGATGGCGCGAGCGATCCGCGCCGCACCGTTCAAAGTAAATCGCTCAGCAAGCGGGAGGTGTGCTGCACGAGCACGATCACCTTCTCGTACGGCATTCGCGTCGGTCCGATGACACCGATCACTCCGGCTAGTGCGCCCGCGTGATATTCCGCCGTGACGACGGTGAACTGATCCAGGTGCGGGTCTCCGTGCTCCCCGCCGATCGTGATGCTCACGCCCGGACGCTCGTCGCCGCTGTGCTTGCGCCGCAGCGCATCGGCGAGCCGCGCGGGTTCCTCGGTGAGCGACAGCAGCCGCCGCAGGTTGTCGGCGCCACTGAACTCGGGTTGCTCCGCCAGCACGCTGGCCTGGCCGACGATGACGCTCCCTTCTCCGACGGGAAGGGCGGCATCGAACAGCTGCTCGCCCTCCTGCACGAAGATGTTGAGCAGCTCTTCGGCTTCGGGCTTCGTCTGCGTGTCGCGCAGCCTCTCCGCGACGGACGTGCGGAGCTCGCGCAGCGTGTGGCCCGCGAGGCGCTCGTTCAGTACTCGCGTCACCTCGGACACGGCCACGTCGGCCAACGAGCCAGCGACCTCGACGAATACCGTGCGCACGACGCCGGCGTCGAGCGTGAGCACCAGCAGCAGCCGTTCGGCGCCGACGCGCACGAGCTCGAGACGGCGGAGGATGCTCGCGTCCAGCTGCGGGCCGAGCGCGACGCCGAGCTCCTGCGTCAGCACGCCGAGGCTCTGCGCAGCACGCCGGAGAATGTTCTCGATCGTGGAGTGGCTCGACGATAGCTGCTCGCGCAGCCGCTCGCGTTCGGCGACGACGATGGCGCCGGCGGGGGAGTTGAGGAGCGAGTCGACATAGGCGCGATACGCCTTGTCGGTGGGAACGCGGCCGGCGGAGGTGTGGGGGTGCGTCAGAAACCCCTTCTCCTCGAGGTCACTCATGGTGTTGCGAATGGTCGCCGGGGACACGCCGAGCCCGTGACGACGCGCCAGCAACCGGGAGCCGGCAGGCTCAGCGGTCTGGACGTACATCTGGATCACCGCTTCGAGTACTTGACGCTCGCGCGGTGTGAGCTCGTCCGGAGTGGCCATAAGTTCAAATATGCTAACGACTTCGGCTATGCGTCAAGGAAGCGGCCAGGGCATCGAGCCGCAGCCAGCCCAGTGGAGTGCACCGAAGTCGGCCATCGTCGCCGACGGTGACCCATCCTGCGACTTCCCATTGTGCCACCACGTCACGCTCGCCGGGCTGAAGCCGCATCCCTCGATCACTCCTCAATGCGAGATACACCGACTCGGCCGATCGGTTGGCCTCCGTGAGCGTTTCCTCGCCTTCGCGTGGATCCCGGCCCGCCAACGTGAGGTCGCGCCAGGAGGAGTAGGCGCGTGCGTTCCACCTGCGGATGGCGCCGTCGAATTCGTGAGCCGCCGGTCCCAGCCCGACGTACGGGACACCTGTCCAGTACGCCGAGTTGTGCCGCGAGCGCCTGCCCGGCCGCGCGTAGTTGGAGACCTCGTAGTGCTCGAGGCCAGCAGCGCTGAGCAGCGCATGCGCCGTGAGGAACTCGGCCTCGTATCCCTCCTCGGGACGCTCGAGCGCCTCGCCTCGTGCGACCCAATGGCCGAGCGGCGTCGCCGACTCCACCGTGAGACCGTACAGCGACACATGATCAGGCTGAAGCGCGGTCAGGCGCTGCACGTCGCGCTCGAGATCGCGCTCCAGCTCGGCGGGAAGCGCGAAGATCAGGTCGAGCGACAGGTTGACGATGCCGCCGCGCCGCGCCGTGGCCACCGCTCGCTCGATCGCCTGCGCGTCGTGCGTGCGATGCATCCACGCGAGTACGCGGTCGTCGAAGCTCTGCGAGCCAAGCGAGAGCCGGTTCACGCCCGCGGCGACCCAGGCGTCGACGGCCACCCCGCTCACGTCTTCGGGGTTGGCCTCGACGGTCAGCTCTCCCCCGCTCGCCAGCGGGAAGTACCGCTCTACGAGGGCGATGGCGCGCGCGACTCCCGCCCCGCCGAGACGCGACGGCGTTCCGCCGCCCAGATAGATCGTGTCGACCTCGTTCGGCGGTTCACCGCGAAAGCGAATGGAGAGCTCCGCTTCGAGTGCCGCGAGATACTCGTCCACGGGCACCTCTCGCCGCACCGCGATGGAGAAGTCGCAGTAGCTGCATCGGCGCGCGCAGAAGGGGACGTGGAGATAGACGTGACGAGGCACGCAGTAATATCGCTTGCGGGGGTCCGGGGGGCCGGACATCGCCACCTTCGAGTGATCAAGGGGGCAGACACCCTGAACAGCAACAGATTGACGCGGAGGCCGCGGAGGGACACTGCGAGAACGCGGAACCCCTCCCGTTGACGGGGAGGCCGCGGAGGGGCAGTGCGACAACGCTGAACCCCTCCCGTTGTCATTCCGAGCGAGCGCAGCGAGTCGAGGAATCTGGACTGTTCGAAGTGCAGATCCCTCGACTTCGCGCTGCGCGCTTCGCTCGGGATGACGGCTTCCTGGGGTCGGTATTCAGCCGGTCGTCGTGCCACGTCCTGGCTCGGTCCTCCGCGCGCTAGCCGCGCAATCTCGGCGATCTCCGCGTCAATCTGTTGCAGTGGCAGTGGCGGGCGCAGTGCCCCGACTTCCGGACCACCTACATTCGCCGGATCTCTCCGGTCAGCGCGCACTCGACCAATCCGCGCAGCTCCAGCGCGCCGACGGCGGCGAGGGTCTCGTGGGCCGGCAGGGACGCGCGGGCAGAGAGGGACTCGAGATCGAGGCCACCCGCGTCGAGTGCCTGCCACACCGTGCGCTCCGCGGAGCCCTCCGGAATGTCGTGCAGACGGACGGGCGCGGTGAGGCCGAGCAGCGCGAGGGCGTCGGCCATGCTCGTGAGCGCTGTGGCTCCGTCGCGCAGGAGCTCGTTGCTGCCCTGCGCCTGGGGAACGTCGATCGGTCCGGGCACGACGGCCACCGTGCGATTCATCTCGAGGGCGTGGCCGGCTGTGATCAGCGCGCCGCTCTTGACCGGGGCCTCCACGACGATCGTCACGCGTGCGAGCGCCGCGATGATGCGATTGCGCTTCGGGAACGAGCCGGGATGCGCAGCATCGTCGGGCGCGAGCTCGCTGAGCAGCAGGCCGCGCGTGGCGATGTCGCGTTGCAGCGACGCGTGCGCCTTCGGATAGCACACGTCCAGACCGGTGCCGAGCACAGCGACCGTCGCACCATTTGCTTCGAGCGCACCGCGATGCGCACACGCGTCGACACCGCGAGCGAGGCCGCTGATGACGCACGCGCCGGCGCGTGCGAGCGTAGTCGCCAACTGTCGCGTGACGCGCTCCGCGTACGCCGTCGCTCGCCGAGTGCCGACGATGGCGACGGTGGGGCGGTCGAGGATCGCCAAGTCCCCTCGCACCCAGAGCGTGCGGGGCGGATGAGGACAGTCCGCGAGAGCGGCCGGATAATTCGGATCGCCGAGATGGAGCTCCACTCAGGGCAGCTCGAGGTCGCGCACCGGCTGGATCGTGGCCTTCCGCATCTGCAGGAGCTCGCGCCACCACGCCGCCTTCAGCGTATCGAGACCCGTGCGCGCGGCGGCGCTGATGGCAAAAACTCCGAACGCGTCAGGCGCCTCGATGGGCGGCGCCTCGTCCTCGCCGAGCAGGTCCATCTTGGTGAAGACGACGCAATGCTGCTTTTCCCCGAGCTCGGCCGAGTGGAGCGAGATCTCGCGCCGGAGCTGGTCGTACTCGGCCTGCCAGTCGAGCGCGTCGATGGGGACGAGGAAGGCCAGCAGTCGCGTGCGCTCGATGTGCCGAAGGAACTGCAAGCCGAGCCCCTTCCCTTCGTGCGCGCCCTCGATGATGCCGGGAATGTCGGCCACGACGAAGGTGCGGCTGTCGCTGAGCTGCACCACGCCAAGGTTCGGCGAGAGGGTGGTGAACGGGTAGTCGCCGATCTTCGGCGTCGCGGCGCTGATGACGGAGAGCAGCGTCGACTTGCCGGCGTTGGGTTGCCCGACGAGCCCCACATCGGCGATGAGCTTGAGCTCGAGCTCGAGCGTGAGCGCCTCGCCGTCCTCGCCAGGCTGCCATTCGCGGGGGCTTCGGTGCACGGACGTGGCAAACCACGTATTGCCCTTACCCCCTCTCCCGCCGCGCGCCAGGACGAAGCTGTCGCCGTTCTCGAGCACCTCGCCGATCACGTCACCCGTCTCGTGATTGCGCACCACGGTGCCGGGCGGCACCGGAAGCACGACGTCGTCGCCTGAAGCACCTGTCTTGTTGGAGCCGCTGCCATGTGCGCCGCTCTCCGCCTGCCACGCGTCGCGATAACTGTAGTCCAGCAGCGTGGCGAGGTTGCTGTCGCCGCGAATGATCACGTCCCCTCCCTTTCCTCCGTCTCCGCCGTCCGGCCCGCCGAGTGGGGTGAACTTCTCACGGCGGAACGAGACGATGCCCGAGCCTCCGTTTCCGGCGGTGACGCGAACGATGACGCGGTCGATGAACATCCCGATGATCGGCGAAGAGTAGGCGGCGGAGTCGCGGACGCGTCAGCGATCGCACGCGCGCGGAATCAACCGCGCGCAGGGAAAGCTACTTGCCCAGTACTCGCGCGAGCAGAAGGTGCGCCGAGCGGGCGCGCTCGGCACCGATCAGGCTGGCGATGGCGTCGATCGCATCCCGGAGCTCGGCCGGTGCAACGCCGACGTTGAGCGCTCCCCGCAGATGGGAGTGCAGCTGACGGTCCTGGCCCATGGCGGCGCAGGCCGCCACCACGCAGAGCTCGCGACGCGGCAGGTCGAGGCCAGGTCGCGCGAGAACTTTGCCGTAGCCGTCCACCACCATCCAGGCATCGAGCGCCGGATGGAGGTCGCGCACGTTCAGGCGCAGCTTCTCGTACATGCCGTCGTAGACGGCGGCGCAGGTCAGCTCCCCCCGCTCTCTCCACTCCGCGGCGAGGGTCAGGTCTTCCGCCTCGTCGGACGCGGGAGCCGGCCGCTGCGAGACGCGCCGCCACTCACGCGCGGCGTTGAGCGCGCGCGGGAAGCCGCAGAACAGGTAGCTCTGGAGGATGAGCTCCTCCACGTGAAGCGGCGGCACATCGCGCGCCGCCTCGAAGAGCCAGAACCTGACCGTCGCCTCGTCGCTCGTGGCGATCGCGGCGCTGAGCTGGACGAGCACTCGCGTCGCGTCGTCCAATCCCGATTCGCTAGGCGTCACCGAGCGGGCGTACCTCGCCGACGACCTCGCCGCGGGTGTTCCGCAGCGGCTTGTGCAGGAACTCGCTCAACCGAGGCGGGAGGTCATCTCCCAGTGCGCCGTAGTGCTGCAGCACGGAGATCACCGCCGGGAACTGCGCGCGCTGGGCGCCATCCTCGACCTTGACGGCGATTCCGATGCCCTCGTCGATGAACGCGACACAGTGCACGCCTTCGGCGCCGATCTTGGCGATGCAGCGCCCCTCGGTGGCCTCGATGAGGGCCGAATCGAAGCGGTCGGTGCCGCCGACGAGGAAAGGGCGCGTCTGCATCGCGTGCACGATGCGCGACGGGATCTCAGCGGACTGCCGCGCGGCGTCGGCGAGCCGAGCGTACGCGAGCGCCATCGGCTCGAGCCCGAGCACGAATACCGTGACGCCGCAGCCGTCCACCGCGAGCCCGATCTGCGACGAGGGTACGCTCGCCCACTTCGAGACCTCGTCGAGGCAGGACTGCTGGACCGGATGGTCGTGCCGCTCGTAGCCGTAGGCCGGCCAGCCGGCCGTGTGCGCCCGCGCCAGCATCGCGGCGTGCTTTCCGGAGCAGTTGTTGTGGAGGCGAGTGGGCCGGGTGCCCGCGTCGCGCAGGGCTTTCTGACCGCGCTGGGAGAGCGGATCGTGCGGACCGCACACGAGGTCTCCCTCCTCCATGCCGATCGACGCCAGCATCGCCTGGGCGATGGCCACGTGCTCCGGCTCGCCACCGTGCGACGCGCACGCCAGCGCGAGCTGGTCGTCGCCCCACGCCAGCGTGTCGAAGCCGCCGCTCTCGATGAACGGCATGATCTGAAAGGGCTTGGCGCACGACCGCCAATGCGAGACGATCGCCGCATCGCGGGCTGCACCAATCAGGGTGCCCGAGGCGTTGACGACGGCCGCGTGCACGCGATGGCGCGATTCCACGATGGCGCCGCGAGTGACGATGACGTCGAGTGAGAGCTGGTCCATGCCCCGTCGTGCCGGTGAGGGAGCACGAAAGATAACCGGGGGCGGCGCGGAATTGGGCTAGCGACGCGCGGTGAGCAGAATTCCGGCGAACACGATCGCGCCGCCGACCAGCGTGAGCGGCGCGGGCACCTCTCGAATGCCGGGCAGCAGCGCTGCAATCAGCGTCGCGCCGATCGGCTCTCCGAGCAGCGTGAGATTGACGACGTACGCCGGCGACCGCTTGAGCGCCCAGTTCAATCCCGTGTGGCCGAGCAGCATCGGGCCGAGGGCGAGCCCGGCGAAGATGGCCAGCTCCCTCGGCGGCTGGTGCATCAACGGCGCCGATGCAACGAGCGCCAACAGCAGCAGCACGACGAAGCAGCTCCCGTAAACGAGTCCGACGTACGCCCACAGATCCAGCGTACCACGGAGCCGCCGCCCGGCGACGAAGTACGTCGCGGCGGTGACTGCGCCGACGAGCGCGAGGAGGTCGCCCAGCAGCGCCCGGGGCCGATCGACCGCGGCCTGCGTCGCCAGCAAATCCGGGAGGGCGACGACGAGCGCGCCGAGCATCGCCACCGCGATCCCCATCCACTGGCGACGGTTCGGCGCTTCGCGCAGCCAGAACACGGAGAGCAGCGCGACGACGACCGGCTGCGTGTTCACGAGCACGACCGACGCTGCGACGCTGGTGAGCCCGACGGAGGTGTTCCAGCTCCAGAAATGGAGCGCGAGCATGGTGCCGGCCGCCGCGGCGATGCCGATTTCCCGCCGGGTGAGGCGACGCCATTGCCTCCATTCGCCGGTGACGAGCAATGCGACGGCGATGACGACGAGCGAGAACGCGAGTCGCCAGGCCGCGATGGCGAGCGGGTGCGCGTGCGAGAGCCGGACGAGTGGCCCAGACAGCGAGACGCCGAGCAGCGCGAGCGTCAGGACCGCGATCGCGCGCGGGTCAGCCACGCGATCGGGCGCCCGCTCGCTCATGGCTCGAGGTCGGGCGCGAGTCTACCGAGTGACCGCGACGATGATCGCCAC
>DATEOG010000219.1:0-3733 GCA_035274345.1 Gemmatimonadaceae bacterium | reverse complement strand
CACACGAAAGCCGCGACTCTCGCCCAGCGACCGAAGCAGAGCGATGTCGCCCTCCCGGCCACGGCCGAACCCGTGATCGTGACCGACGAGCAGCTCAGCCATGCGGAATCGCTCGATCAGCACCTCGTCCACGAACTCGGTGGCGGACCGGCGAGCGAGCTCCGCGGTGAACGGGACGATCGCGACGTAGTCGAGCCCCGTGGAGTCGAGGAGCCCGAGCTTCTCGTCGCGCGTGGTCAGCAGCGCGGGCGCCCGCGCGGGATCGAGAATCTCGCGCGGATGCGGATCGAACGTCACGAGGAGGCTGGCACGTCCCGACGCCGACGCGCGCGCCGTGAGTCGGGCCAGCACGTCCTGATGGCCACAGTGCACGCCGTCGAACGCGCCCACGGTCACCACCGTCGCGTCTACAGACGCAGGCAGCTCGACCTGCTCGGGTCTCCCGATGACTCGCATGGTCAGCCCACCTTCCGCATCACGACGCGCGGCTGCCATCGGCCCGCATCCGCCTCGGCGAGGGCGAGCAGCGTGCCTGTTCGGGCATCCACCAGCGCGGCGCGCGGCGCGTCATCGGTGCGCGGCACGGCGATCCCGCGCAGCACGCGCTCCGCGTCAACTTCTTCCAGCGTGACATGTGGAATCGTCGGCAGGGCATCGAGCGCCGGGCGGAGCGCAACGCCGCCCTGACGAATGTCGTCGACGGTGACTGCGTCGACGACGCGAAAGGGACCGCTTCTCGTGCGCCGGAGCGCACCGAGATGCGCCGCGCTTCCGGTGAGCCGGCCGAGGTCGCGCGCCAGCGCGCGCACGTAGGTGCCGCCGGCGCACTCGATCGTGGCGTGGAGCACGTCACCATCACGCGTCACGTCGCGCCACGTGAACACCTCGACACGAGCGGGCGCCAACTCGAGGGCGACACCCGCGCGCGCAGCCTCGTACGCACGCCGCCCTCCGACACGCTTCGCCGAGTAGGCGGGCGGCATCTGCTCGAGCGGTCCGGTGAGCCGCGTGATCGCATCGGCAATCGCCTCGTCGCCGGGCGCGGGCGCGGACCGCACCTCGGCACCGTGCAGATCGTCCGTCTCCGTCTCTCGACCGAACACGATCGTGGCGTCGTAGACCTTGGGGACGCCGTCGAGGTATGGCAGCAGGCGAGTGGCACGTCCGAGCAGAAGAACGAGCAATCCGGTGGCGAACGGATCGAGCGTTCCCGCGTGGCCGATCCGCGATTCACCGAACGCGCGCCGCGCGGCGAGCACGACGTCGTGGGACGTCATTCCGGCCGGCTTGTCGACGAGCAGCAGACCGTCAGTCGTCGACTGCCTCATCGCGCGCGGGAGGAGGCGGATCGCCGGCGTCGGCGGGAAGCTCGCGACGCACCTGCGCCAGCAACTGCTCGATCTTGGCGGCGTGCGCGACGCTCTCGTCGTTGCGGAACTCGATCTCCGGCGCGACGCGAAGCCGCAGTGCACGGCCAACGCGGCCGCGCAGATGCGCCGCCACGCCGTCGAGCCCATCGAACGTCGCGGCGCGCTGCGATTCGGAGCCGAGCACGCTGACGAACACCTTGGCGTGCCGCAGGTCGCGAGTGACCTCCACCGCCGTGACGGTGACGAGGCCCATGATGCGCGGATCCTTCACGTCGTTGGCGAGGAAGGTCGCGATCTCCTCCCGCATCGCCTCGGCGACGCGAACGGATCGATGATGGTCAGGAGACACGGGTCACCGGAGCGGAGGCGCGGCGAGCCGGGCGCATTCGCGTGCCCGGCCCCCGCCATACCGTGATCAGCCCTGCGGAGCCGATTCGAGGGTGCGCGCCACTTCCTCGGTGCGATAGCACTCGATGCGGTCGCCCACCTTGAGGTCGTTGAAGTTCTCGATGCCGATACCGCACTCGAAGCCTTCGCGGACCTCCTTTACATCGTCCTTGAATCGGCGCAGCGAGGCAATGCTGCCCTCATACACCTCGATCGCGTCGCGGATGATGCGGACGCGGGCATCGCGACGGATGAGGCCCGTACGCACCGCGCAGCCGGCGATCACGCCGATCTTCGGTACCTTGAACGTCTCGAGGACCTCGGCCTCGCCAAGCACGACCTCGCGCTCCTCCGGACGCAGCATGCCCTCGAGCGCGGCGCGCACGTCGGCGACCGCCTCGTAGATGATGCGATAGAGCTTGATGTCGACGTTCTCGCGCTCGGCAGCGGCGCGCGCGTTGTTGTCGGGACGAACGTGGAAGCCGATGATGATCGCCCCGGACGCGCGAGCGAGCAGGATGTCGCTCTCGGTGATGGCACCGACGCCGCGGTGCACCACCTCGACCTTCACCTCGCTGGTACCGAGCTGACTGAGCGCATCGGCCAGTGCCTCGGCCGGTCCGCCCTGGTCGGCCTTGATCAGGATACGCAGCGCGCGGACGTCGCCCGTGCTCGACTGCGCCATGAAGTCCTCGAGCGTGACGCCGCGCGTCGACCGACGGCTCTTGGCCTCACGGTCGAGCCGCTCGCGACGCTGCGCGACTTCACGCGCCGACGTCGCGTCCTCGACGACGAGCAACTGATCGCCCGCCATCGGTACGCCTGCCATGCCGAGCACCTGCACCGGGATCGCGGGTCCGGCGGACTTCACCGCCTTGCCGCGCTCGTCGAGCATGGCGCGGACGCGGCCCGAGTACATGCCGACGATGAAATCGTCGCCGACATTCAGGGTGCCGCTCTGCACGAGCACGGTGGCCACCGGTCCCTTCCCCGGATCGAGCTGGGCCTCGACGACCGTGCCGGTCGCGCGCTTGTTCGGATTCGACTTGAGGTCGAGCAGCTCGGCCTGGAGGAGAATCTGCTCCAGCAGCTCGTCGACGTGCGTTCCCTTCTTGGCCGAGATCTCCGTGCTCAGCGTCGTACCGCCGAACTCCTCGAGTACGACCCCGTGCTGCAGGAGATCCTGCTTCACCTTCATCGGGTTCGCTTGCGGCAGATCGATCTTGTTGATCGCGACGATCATCGGCACGCCGGCGTTCTTGGCGTGCGAGATCGCTTCGATCGTCTGCGGCATGACGGCGTCGTCGGCGGCCACGACGAGGATCACCTCATCGGTGACCTGCGCGCCGCGGGCACGCATCGCGGTGAACGCCTCGTGACCCGGCGTGTCGAGGAAGGTGATCATCTTGCCGCCGGGCAGCTGCACGTGGTAGGCACCGATGTGCTGCGTGATGCCGCCGGCCTCGCCGGCCACCACGTTCGCCTTGCGGATGTAGTCGAGCAGCGACGTCTTCCCGTGGTCGACGTGGCCCATGATCGTGACGACCGGGGGACGCGACACGAGGTCCTCGGGCTCGTCGGCGACGGCTGCACCGACCTCCTCGGCCTGATACTCGTCCTCGCGCACGGCCTGGAAGCCGAACTCGCCCGCGATCAGCTCGATCTGATCGAAATCCAGACGCTGGTTGACCGTGATCATCAGGCCGAGGTTCTTGAACGCGAACCCCACGATCTCCGTCGGAGAGACCTTGAGGATCTGCGCGAGCTCGCTGACGGTGATGAACTCGTTGACGCGGACGAGCTTCTTCTCGCGCTCGACCTCGGCCGCGCGCATCGCCTCGGCCTCCTCACGGATGCCGCGCCGGTCGATTCGACCGCCCCGCGTGGGGGCGCCGCGCATCGACGCCATGGTCTTCGCGATGTTCGCGTCGACCGCGTCTTGATCGACCGCGCCACGCTTGCCCTTCTTCCGGGCA
>DATEOG010000218.1:0-2487 GCA_035274345.1 Gemmatimonadaceae bacterium | reverse complement strand
CGTGGCGTCGGCCGTCGACGTCGAGCGAGCGCTCAGACCGCGCTCGCCGCATGCTCCGCTCGCTACACTGATCTGCGTCGAGAACACGCATAATGGAGCCGGCGGGATGGTGACCCCCGTCGAAGAGCTCGCGGCGGTGCGAGCCGTCGCCGACTCGGCGGAGCTTCCGGTGCACCTGGACGGCGCACGGCTGTGGAACGCGCACGTCGCCACCGGAACGCCGCTCGACGCCGTCGGCCGCACCGCCGACACCGTGATGCTGAGCTTCTCGAAGGGGCTCGGATGTCCGGTCGGCGCGATCCTGGTCGGAGATGCGGAGCTCATGCAGCGGGCGCACATGGTGCGCAAGCGTCTGGGCGGCGGAATGCGTCAGAGCGGCATCCTCGCCGCCGCAGCGCTCCACGCGCTCGAGCACCATATCGAGCGGCTGTCCGACGATCACGCCACAGCGCGTCGCTTCGCCGAGGTCGTCACGGGCGCGACGGGGGCGCGAGTCGTGGCTCCCGACACGAACATCGTCATGGTGGACCTGCCAGAGGGAACCGCCAGTACGGCCGTGGTGGCCGCCGCAGCGAGGGAGGGAGTGCGGATTACTCCGTGGAGCACGAGCCGAATCCGCGCCGTCACGCACCTCGACGTGGATATGTCGGCCGTGACACACGCAGCCGAGGTCGTCCGCGGAGCGATCGAGTCCGGGGCGCTTCACCGACACACTGCGGCGGTGTAGATTCCAGATGTCCCAGGTCCCGGAGGGCGGCAGCCTTCTAACTCCGTCAGGACCCCGAAGGTAGCAGCGGCATGAGGTGTCTGACGTCGCTTCGTCAGGCCTGGGGCACTCGGCGCGGGGGATCACCGGACGACGGTGACCCCCGCGCTTTGCATTGGGCGGTGGTGGGTCGTGGATTGTGGGTACTGCGTGACTGCCGACGCCGGCGCCCAGAACTCAAACACCCATGACCTACTCCCCACCAGCACTTCCAATTGCCTCCCCGGCGATGTCCGCCGACCGCTAGCTTTCTCCCGCCATGTCCCTCGCCCTCGCCCGAAAGTACCGCCCCAAGACCTTCGCCGACGTCGCCGTGCAGTCGCACGTTGCCGCGACGTTGAAGGGGGCCATCGCGCTCGGGCGGGTCGCGCATGCGTATCTGCTCTGCGGGCCGCGCGGTGTGGGAAAGACGACGCTCGCGCGCGTCCTCGCGATGGCCCTCAACTGCGAGCGCCGGGGCGACGCGGCGCTTGGAGGCGAGCCCTGCGGGGAGTGCGAGAGCTGCCGGCGCATCTGGAGCGGGGCGTCGTCGCTCGACGTCGTGGAGATCGACGCGGCGTCGAACCGTGGTGTCGACGACGCCCGCGAGCTGCGCGAACGCGCGATGTACGCCCCGTCCGGCGACGACCGGTACAAGGTGTACATCGTCGACGAGGCGCACATGCTCACGCGCGAAGCGTGGAATGCGCTGCTCAAGATTCTCGAGGAGCCGCCGCCGCGCGTCGTGTTCGTGTTCGCCACCACCGAGCCGCAGAAGATCGCGCAGAGCGCCGCGCCCGTGCTGAGCCGCGTCCAGCGATTCGACTTCAAGCGGATCGGGCCCGCCGACATTCGTGCGCGACTCGAGCGCGTGCTGCGCGACGAGCGGGTGGACGCCGATGCGGACGCGCTTGCGATGATCGCGCGCGCCGCCGACGGCTCCATGCGCGACGCGCTTTCGCTGACCGATCAGGTGCTCGCCATGGGCGAGGGCTCGATCGTGCCCGAGCGCGTGCGCGATGCCCTCGGCCTGGTGGCGGAGGACGAGTTCATCGCGGTGCTCGATCTCGTGGCCGAACATCGAGCTGGTGACGTCTTCTCGGTCGTCGCACGACTGGCCGACGCGGGAATCGACTTCGGACAGTTCCTCACTGGATTCGGCGACATGGTGCGCGCACTGCTCGCCGTCACGCTCGGTGGTACTCCGCCCGAGGTGAGCGATCGCGCGCGCGCGGCGCTGGAGCAGCGGAAGAGCGCTTTCACGGCGGGTGATCTGCTGCGCATGCTGTCGATCGCCACGGAGCTCGAACCGCGGTTCCGGAAGAGCAGTCAGCAGCAACTGCTGCTCGAGGCCATGCTCGTGCGCTTCGCCCTTCTCGACCGAACCGTGAGTCTCGAAGCCGTGCTGCGAGGGCTCGGTGGCGGATCGTCGGGTGGAGACGAGGAGGCGTCGGAGGGTCCGTCGACGGCGCGGCGCCCGTCGCCATCCTCAGCGGCCTCGCCTGCGCGAAAGGCCGAGCGGGTGCCATCGGACACGCCGGCGAACGACTGGCGTGCGGTGATCCGCGATGCCGACCGTCCCCCCGCGGCGTCTGCGGCGACTGCGCCGCGCGCGGAGCGCAGCGGTCCCTCCGGGGTGGCGGCAGTTGTATCCCAGCCACCCGCAGCTACGTCGCGCGCGCCGCGCAACGAGCCCGTGACGGCGGCGCTCGCGGGCGCTCCCGACCTGAACCAGATCGTGG
>DATEOG010000217.1:0-5269 GCA_035274345.1 Gemmatimonadaceae bacterium | reverse complement strand
AGCTCTTCTTGGCCGAGCCCTTCCTGGCCGCCTTTTTGGCGCCGCCCTTCCTGGCGGCCGCCTTCTTCGCCGCGCCTTTCTTGGCTGCGGCCTTCTTGGCCGGCGCCTTGGCGGCCTTCTTGGGCGCGCTCTTTCCGGCGGCCTTCTTAGCCGGCGCCTTGGTCGCCTTCTTCGCGGTGCCGCCAGCGGACCGGTTACCAGTGGCACTCGCGGCCTGCTCGAAGACGTTTCCGCGCACGACGGCGCTCTTGCCACCCGGCGGCTCGGCGGTGGCCGGGTGTTTCGAAGGCGTCACCGGCGTCTTGGCGGCACCACCGCCCGCGCTCTTGGACGCACCACCGCCACCTGCGGGACGGCCCGCCGAGCGTGGCGCGCGCGCTACGACGAGGGGGCTTTCCTCCTCGTCATCATCGCCCTCGACGATGGGGGTCCCGAGCCCTTCCTCCTCGTCGTCGTCGGAGTCGTCGGTGCTGTCCCAGAGGTCGTCGCTGTCGTCCTTGTGGGTCGTCCAGCCGCCATCCTCCTCGTCATCGTCATCGTAGGACGAGGACCCGCCCCCGCCGCCATAGCCAAGATCGTCGACGTCGTCGTCGCGATCGGAGAGTCGGAACTCGTGGTTCACCTCGTCACCGCGCGGCATCACCGCCTCCTGTGGAGATAGGAAAGTCGGACCAGCGTATCGTCCCGGCAGTGGGCGTGCAGGACATGCGACCCGCGCGGCGCGCGCTGCACACCGTGTGCCCGCGACGGGCGATTACCGGCATCACCGCGCGTCACCCATGTTCGAGCGCCGCGCAGACGACTTCATACACGACCACCTTGTAAGGCCGCGCGCGGTATCCGTCAAGCGGATACCGCGCGCTGGTGTGATGTGACGCGTCGTGCGCGAGCGCTCTGCGCAATGCGCAGTCAGTCGCCGGCGGTGGGGGTGGGGGTCGGAGTCCGGCCCGGGACCGGCGAGGGGGTGGCGACCACTGCATCGTGGTCGCTCGCGCTCGTGAGCCGAGAGCTCACCCAGCTGCCGAGATCGTCGAGGAAGGTGTACATCACCGGCACGACGAAGAGCGTGAGCAGGGTGGAGGTGATGAGCCCTCCGATGACGGCACGCGCCATGGGAGCGCGCTGCTCCGCGCCGGCGCCGATGGCCAGCGCCAGCGGGATCATGCCGAAGATCATCGCCACCGTGGTCATGATGATCGGTCGCAGGCGGATCCGGCCGGCGGACAGCAGCGCGTCGACGCGTTCCTTCCCATCCGCGCGAAGCTGGTTGGTGAAGTCGACGAGCAGGATGCCGTTCTTCGTCACGAGCCCCATGAGCATGATGATGCCGATCATCGTCATCACGTTCAGGTTGCCACGCGTGAGGAGCAGGGCGAGCGCGACGCCGATGAAGCTGAGCGGGAGCGCCAGCATGATCGCCAGCGGCTGAAGGAAGGAGCCGAAGAGCGAGGCGAGGATCAGATAGATGAAGACGACCGCGAGCAGGAGCGCCTCGAGCACGTAACCCTTCGTCTCCTCCAGGCTCTGAACGTCGCCGCCGAACACCGTGTGGTAGCCCGGCGGGAGGCCGAGGGCGTCGATGGTCTGCTGCACCCTGGCGGCGACCTCCCCCAGGGCAAAGCCGGGGAGCACGCTTGCCGAGAGCGTGACCTGCTGTTCGAGCTGGCGACGCTCGATCTGCTGCGGCCCGACGCCGGCCCGCACGTCGGCCACCTGGGAGAGGGGCACCATGGACGGGAGCCCGTTGGGTCCAGCGAAGGTGGAGGCGACGGGAAGTCCGGAGACATCGGCCGCGGAGGTGCGCAGAGAATCAGGGAAGACGACGACCACATCGTGCGAGAAGCCTTGCGGGTCCTCCCACGTCGTCACCCGGGAGCCACTGAACAAGGGCTGGAGCGTGGACGCGACCGCGCCGACACCCAGGCCGGCGCGCCAGGCCTCCTGCCGATCCACGCGCACGTCGAGCTGCGGGATGTCGCCCTCCTCGCTCGAGTTGGGCTCGACCACCCCGGTGACGCCGCGCACGGCCTCCAGCGTACGCTCCGCGACCATCTTGAGCCGCGACGCTTCCGGTCCCTGCACGCTCACCTGAATTGGTGCCCGGAAGCCCCCGAAGATCGAGCGCTGTCCCTGGATCTGCGGGCGCACTCCGGGTATCTGACGCAGCTTGCCGCGCAACTCGTTCTGGATATCTGCCAGCGTGCGGTCGCGGTCGTGCTTGAGCGTGACGAAGACCTGGCCCTGGTTGGGCGTGCCCCGGAAGCCGCCGCCGACGGAGAGGTAAGTGAAGTCCGTCTCGGAACGCTTGAGCAGAAAGTCCGCAATCTCGCGACCGCGATCCACCGTGTACTCGAGCGTGGACCCGGGCGGTGTACGGTAGCTGACGGTGAACTCGTCGCCGTTGACGTCCGGAAGCCAGGTGAAGCCCAATCTCGGCAGGAGCAGGAAGCTGGCGACGATGGTCGATGCGGCGAAAGCGAGCACGGTCAGCCGATGCGACAGCGCCCAGCCCAGCCCGCGCGGATAGCGATCGGCGACCCGCTCGAACCAGTCGTTGAACGCGAAGGCGACGCGGCGGATCGGGTTCGCCTTGCGACGCTGGGCAAGCTGATGCTCACCCCCGTCGTTGGCGCTGTGCTCGATCTCGGGATCGGCCCACACGCTCGACAGCATCGGGTCGAGGGTGAAGCTGACGAACAGCGAGACGAGCACGGCGAAGGTGACCGTCACGCCGAACTGGAAGAAGATCTTGCCGATGACACCGCCCATGAACGCGACCGGGATGAACACGGCCACCACGGCGAAGGTCGTCGCCATGACGGCGAGCCCGATCTCGTCGGTGCCTTCCTTCGCGGCGAGATCGTGCGCTTTCCCCATCTCGAGATGGCGCACGATGTTCTCACGCACGACGATCGCATCGTCGATCAGGAGGCCGATCGCGAGCGACAGCGCGAGCAGCGTCATGGTGTTCACGGTGAAGTCGAACACCCACATGATGAAGAACGCACTGATGATCGACACCGGCAGCGTGAGGCCGGTGATCACGGTCGATCGCCAGGAGTTGAGGAATAGATAGATGATCATCACCGTGAGCACGGCGCCCAGCACGATCGACAGCTGCACATCGGCGAGCGACTCGCGGATGCGGCGTGAATCGTCACGAATGACGGTCATCTTGATGTCGGTCGGCAGCTGGCGCTCGAGCTCACCTACCGCGGCGCGAACGGCATCGGCGACCGCGACGGTATTGGATCCGGAGATCTTGAGCACCTCGAGCGAGACGGCGGGTGCGAATCCGGACGCATCGCTGATCTCGGCGCTGGTGCGGCGCTCCTCGGCGCCGTCGACGACCGTGGCGACGTCGCCAATGCGGATCGGGGTACCGCTGCGGACGGCGACGGGAATGTCGGCGAAGGCGGCCGGATCGACGATGCGCCCGGTGACGCGCACGAGCCGCTCCGTGGCGCCGCGCTCGATGCGGCCGGCGGGCACTTCCTGGTTCTCGCGCTGCAGCGCGGAGGCAAGCTGCGACGGTGACAGCCCATACGCTCGAAGCGCGGCGGGGTCGACCTGGACGCGGATCTGCCTCGCGTTGCCGCCGACGACGTTGACACCGCCCACGCCGGAGATGGCCTCGATGCGCGGCTGCACGACCTCGATCGCCAGGTTCGTGATCTCGCGGATCGGGCGCTCGCTCGAGCGGAGCGCGACCGACATGATCGGCGAGTCGTTCGGATCGAAGTGCCGGATGATCGGATCCTCGATGTCCTCCGGCAGCTGGCGGCGGATGCGCGCCACCTTGGCCTGCACGTCCTGCTGCGCGACGGCGACGTCCACACCCAGCTCGAACTGGAGGCGTACGATCGAGACGCCCTCGAGCGAGGTGGACGTGATCTCCTTGATCCCCTGCACGGTGTTGAGCGCTTCTTCGATCGGCTTCGACACCTCGCGCATCATCACCTCGGGCGAGGCACCGGGATACGTCGTCTGCGCGATGACGACCGGATAGGTGATGTCCGGATACTCGTCGATGGCGAGGCGCTTGTAGCTGACGACGCCGAGCACGACGAGCGCCACCATCATCATGGTGGCGAAGACGGGCCGCTTGATCGAGACGTCTGAGAGAAACATCGGAGGACCCTGATGCTGGATTGGTCGGGCGCGCGGCGCCCGCGCGCGCTTACGGCTTGCGGGCCTGCTGCCGCTCCGTGCCGGCGATCGTGACCTGCATGCCGCGGCCGAGGGTGCCGACATTGCCGACGATGACCTTGTCGCCGCTCTGGAGCCCCTCGGTAACCTGCGCGACCCCCAACTGCTCGTCGACAACGCCGAGCTGCACCGGGGCGACGTTGAGCGTCTTGCCGTCGATGCGATAGACGAACGGCTTGCCGTCCTCCTGGCCCTGACGCAACGCGGCGGTGGGCACGGCGACGACGTTCTCGAGCGTGCGGCTCACGACGCGACCGGTGGCGAACGTGCCGCCACGGAGCGTGTTGCCAGGATTGGGGACCTGCACGTACACCGTCACGGACCGCGTCGTCGGGTCGATCGTCGGGCTGACGCGGGCGACCTTGCCGTCGAACCGGCGCGCGTCGGCGAGGAAGTGCACGACCTGGCCGGTGCGCACCACGGCCGCCTGACGCGCGGGCACCGCGGCGGCCAGCTCGAGCGTGCCGCTCCGCACGATCGTGAACATCGGCGCTCCACGTGAGAGATGCACACCGGCGTCGACGAGCCGCTTCTCGAGCACCCCGCTGGCCGGCGCGACGATGCGCGTGTCGCGTGCCTCGTTACCGCTGGCGCGGAGACGCGCCGCCGCAGCGGCGAGCCGCGCACGCGCGGTGGCGACGGACTGCTGCGAGGTCTTCAGGTCACGCTCGGCGATCGCGCCCGCCTTGAACAGCGACTGGTTCTGCTCGAGCGTCCACTCGGCGTTCGTCAGCTCGGCGTTCGCGGCCACGCGGTCGGCCTCGGCGCTCGCGCGGCTGCTCTCCTGCGTGCTCGCCTCGAAGCGCGCGAGCAGCTGGCCGGCGGCCACCTGCTCGCCTTCGCGCACGTACACTTCCATGAGATCGCCCTCGATCCGCGAACGAACGTCGATCGTCTCCAGCGGATGCAGGTCGCCGGTGAGGGCGATGCCGTCCTCGATCGTCATCGGCGCCACCGTGGCGACGTCGGTCGCCGCGAGCGTGATCGACGGGGACGGACGCCCGCCGGGGCCACCGCCAGCCCGTCCACCCGCCGCACCAGCGGCGCCGCCACCGCCCAC
>DATEOG010000216.1:0-18668 GCA_035274345.1 Gemmatimonadaceae bacterium | reverse complement strand
TCGCCGGCGCGCCTTGCGGAGGCGCTTCCAGCGAGCTCTCCTCCGGCTCCGGCGCGCCCCGCCGCGTGAACCGCGCCACGAATCCTCCGCGGGGCGCGAGCTCCACCGTCATCGTGTCGCGGCGGATCAACGTCTCCGTCGCGTACGCGAACTGGTCGACGTCGGCGCCGTCGGAGATCAGCGACACGTCGTAGTTCCCCGCGCCGAGGAAGCGCAGCGGGACCTCGGCGACCGACACCATCGTGTCCGACGTGATCGCGCCGACGTACCAGTCCGTCCCGCGGCGTCGCGCCAGCACCGCGAGCTGTCCGGGAAAACCGTCCACGAACCGGGTTTCGTCCCACGCCGTCGGCACCGCCGCCAGGAACCGGCGCACGTACTCGGGCTGCGCGGCGATCATCTTCGGAGTCGAGACGAAATGCTGCAGCCCGCTCTCGAACACCACCGACAGCGCGAGCTCGTGCGGGTTCGTCGTCAGATGCGGCAGCCGCTCCGGCGCGTCGCCGAAGATCATCGGCGTGTAGTCCATCGATCCGATCACGTTTCGCGTGAATGGATAAATAGTGTTGTACATCGCCGCATACCGCTGGAACAGCGTGTCGCCGTACTGCTCGGCGCCCTTTACGGACTCCATCGTGAGCAGATTCGGGTACGTGCGCTGCCATCCACGTGGAATCGTCGAGCCGTGGAAGTCGACGAACAGCCGGTTCGCGTACGCGTCGCGGAGAATGTCCTGGTAGAGCGCGATCACGTACTGCTTGTCGCTCTGCATGAAGTCGACTTTGATGCCCCTGAAGCCGAGCGCCGCAATGCGCTTCATCTCGGCGCGCCTGGTCTCCGGGTCGAGCATCAGATCGCGCGGCCCCTCCTTCACCTGGTTGTGGGCGCCCCCCGAGTTGTACCACGCGATCAGCCCCACTCCGCGCGCCCGCGCATAGGCCGCCAGCTGGGCCGCATCGCCGCCGTTGGCCATCTGGTGCCACCCCGCGTCGAGCAGCGAGTACTCCCAGCGCAGCCGCGACGCGAGATCCACGAACGGAAACACCTTCTGATAGTCGCGCGGGCTGCCCATGTCGCTCCACCAGCTCCACGACACGCGGCCCGGCTTGATCCACGACACGTCGCCGAACGCCTGCGGCTGCGCGAGGTCCGTCACCAGCGTCGATTCCACGATCGTCCCGAGCGTGGAGCCGATGATGAGTACGCGCCAGGGAGACAGCCACGGCAGCGTGATCGCCGCGGCCTGCGGCGCGACACCGTACGTCTCCTCCTCCTCAGGGAGCCGCACGCGGTACAGACCCCCCTCGGCGCGCTGCTGCACGTGAACGCCGTACGACGTGCGGTCCAGCCCCGCCTCCGTCACGAGTACCCAGCTGTCGCTCGTGCGGAACAGCATCGGCAACGCCCACCCCACGTTCTCGGGGGCGATCGTGCCGATCGGGATGCCGTTGCGGTAATCGCTCTCGTACGCCGGTGCCCACGGTCCCACACTCTGGTACGGCTGCATCCACGCGCGGCCGGGTGGCAGACGGAAGCCCGTCGATTCGGCGATCAGCGAGTCCTGTCCCGCGCCGGGAAAGCCATACCGGAAGGCAACACCGTCGCGCATCGCGCGCACGGTGATCGTCAGCAATCCGCCGGTCCCTTTGCGGAACGTGAACACACGCTGCCGCGCGCGGGTGCGCACCTCGAGCTGCTTGCCGCTCACCATCCGGTACAGAGCGCTCAGCTCAGTTACGGGCGAGGCGCCGACCAGCTCGAAGTTGCGGCGGAAGTCCTGCGTGACGCGCGCGATCCCGAGCGGCGACCGCTCGATGACCACGTTCGCCGCGCCGTCCGGCGTCAGCCGATCCACTCGATACGAGACGGCCTCGCCGTCGAACAGCAGCGAGAACCGCAGCGTTCGCTCGCGATTGGTCACCGAGAGCGGTGGATCTCCGACCTCGCGCGTCTGGGCAGCGAGCGAGCCAGGGAGCAGGAGCGGGAGTGCGAGCAGGATGGTGAGAAGTCGATGCACGCGCGCGGGAGGGAGGCGGGAGGGGAACGACCCGAATGCGACGGGGACAACCTATCGACGACTGAAGGCTTAGGACACCACGGCCCGGATGGTCGTGGTGAGTCATGGGTCGTGGGTCTTGGGTGAAAGCAAACGGCCTCGGGAGCCAATGCTTCCCGAGGCCGTTGTGCTCTCACTCACAACCCATTACTCACGACCATTACTGCCCTCTCCAGCTCAGCTGCGCCAGCGCGATCCGGTACTCCTTCGCCTGCGCGTCCCACGTGATGCGATACGCGCTCGGATAGAAGCCCGCGGGGCTGTACTTCGCCGCCGTCGGCACCGGCACCACCTCGTCCACCACCGCCGGATCCGTCGCCGTCTTCTTCTCCAGGATGTAGGCCCGCGTGATCATCGGCTCGTCGAAGATGAACTGGCCGTCCCACGTGCCATAGATGAAGGTCTTGGTGAATGGGCGATATCCCGCGGGATTGCCGGTCAGCTTCTGCAGCTCGGGCGACCGCACGTCCAGCCAGTGCAGTCCCATCATCGGGATCGTCACCGCCGCCGCCGGGGCCCCGGCCGCCGTTGCCGCGTCGAGGTAGAACGCCGGTCGATAGTCGGCGGCGGGATAGTTCGCCGCCTTCGTCGCGTACTGCGGATCGCTCGGCATGATCGAGTTGCGGACTTCGACGGGCACCGTATAGAAGTGGAAGTCGAAGTGCGGAAGCGTGTACACGCTGTCGGGCTCGTGTCCCGCGGGGTTCCAGTCGAACTGCACGAACTTGTACTGCGACGGGTTCTTGGCCGGCATGGCGAGCGTATACATGTGCATGTTCGCCATCGGATCGGTCGACGCCACAGGCGCCGGCAGCCCTTCGAGCGCCTGCTCGCTCAGCGCCACACCCACCTCGAGTGGACGACCCGCGTTCTTCTGATCCGCGACGATGTACGTGCGCACGGTGCCGTTGCCGACCCGCTGCGGCGCACCGTACTGACGGTGTGCGCCGGCCTGGTCGAATCCGGCGCGGTTCAGTGATGCGCTGGTATTCGAGTTGACGCTGGTCGATGCCGGATCGGAGCAGGCAACGAAGGATGCGATGGCGAACGCGACGCTGGCGGTGGCGAGGATGCGAGTGCGTGACATGATAGTGGCCTCGGTCTAGTCGTTGGCCGCGGAAGCGGCGGTGATGTCGCGATGTCGAGCGATCCGGTCGATCGTCGGTGGCCAGCCCTGCATCGACATCGTCGTGTGGTGGCCTGGCGACGCGGGGCAAGATGAGGCGGCCCTCTTACCCGTCGCGGAATGCCGCTCGAGCGCTCCGCTTACCGGCGCGAGGCGCGCGCTTACATGTCCCGATCGGCGCCGCGGTATGCGCCCGCCGGCGCTGTAAGCGGCCCGTAAGCGACGGGGTCTAGCCTGTGTTCCATGCAGAGCCTCATTCCCGTCGCCCATCCCTCCGAGACCCTGGCCGAAGTGCGCGCGCACGACCAGGTGATGCGCTACCGCCGCGCGGGAGCGGGACGGCCCATCGTCGTCCTTCGCGGTGCCGACGAACCCGACGCGCTCTGGCCCGAGCTCGATGCCGAGCTCATCTCGCGCTTCCGCGTCGTCACCCCGGCGCTCCCCGCCGATTGCGAGGACGTGGCCGCGTGGGTCGGCGACTTCCTCGAAGGGCTCGGCCTCGATCGCGTGGCCGTGCTGGCCGCCGAGCCGTGCTGTCTATCGGCACTCGAGCTGGCGCTCCTCAACGCCGGCCAGGTCGAGCGGCTCGTCCTCGTCCCCGCCGGAGCAGTCGGGGAAACGGCGCTCGACGGCACGCTCGCCACGACGCTCGCGGGGTCGTCGGTGCCGCTCATCGTCGTTCGGCGGGGCCTACCCGCCGCGGTGGCGCTCCCGCTGTTGAGGCAGTTCCTCGAGCACGAAGGTCTCCCCGCCGCGGTGGGTTGAAACGTTTGGGTGCGGGCCGTAACGTGGGGAGTCGCACACCTCCTCCCCGACACGCCGTACGACGGATGACGTCCCCAGATGGCCCCCTCGCCGCCGAGGCGGCGCATGTCCCCGTTCACCTCACCCGCTTCGTAGGCCGCGAACGGGAGCTCGAGGACCTCGCGGGCCTCGTCCGCTCAGCCCGCCTCCTCACGCTCACCGGTGCGGGCGGGAGCGGCAAGACACGACTCGCGGAAGAGCTCGCGCACCGCTGCGGCGACTCGTTCGATCGCGTCGGCTGGGTCGATCTGGCCCCCATCGGCGACGCGCGACTCGTCGCGCAGCTCATTGCGACCACGCTGCACGTCCCCAGCCGCGCCGGCACGACCCCGCTTCAGGCGCTCGTCGGCTCACTCTGCGACGCGCGGGCGCTGATCATCCTCGACAACTGCGAGCATCTCGTCGATGCCTCCGCCGAGATCGTCGACGCGCTCCTTCGGAGCTGCCCTCGCATCACCATCCTCGCCACCAGTCGCGAGGCGCTCGGCGTCGCCAGCGAGACGGCGTGGCTCGTGCCGCCGCTCGCGAGTGCCGAAGCGATCCAGCTCTTCGTCGAACGCGCGCGCGCTACACTGCCGTCGTTCACCCTCACGAAGGCGAACACCGACGCGGTGTCCGAGATCTGTCGTCGCCTCGACTGCATCCCGCTTGCGATCGAGCTCGCCGCCGCGCGCGTGCGCGTGCTGTCGCCCGAGCAGATCGCGCGGAGGCTCGACGACGCATTCCGTCTGCTCACGAGCGGCAGCCGGACGGCACTCCCCCGGCATCGCACGCTGCGCGCGACGATGGAGTGGAGCTACCAACTGCTCACCGAGCGCGAGCAGGTGCTCATGCGCCGGCTCTCGCTCTTCTTCGGCAGCTTTACCCTCGACGCCGCCGAGGCGGTCTGCACGGGCGATCCGCTCGAGACGGAAGACATCCTCGACGGCGTCTCCGCGCTCGTGGATAAATCGATTGTTGCGATGGAGCCCGGCGACGGGGTGGCGCGCTATCGGCTTCTCGAGACGGTGCGCCAGTACGGGCTGGAGCGACTGAAGGAATCCGGCGAGCGGCCGGCTCAGGAGGATCGCTACGTCGGCTACTATCTCGGCGTGATCGAGAACGCGGCGCCCAACCTCGTCGGCGGCTCGAACGCGCCGACGCTCATCGCCGAGCTCGTTGCCGAGCAGGACAACCTCCGCGCGTGCAGCTGCTGGGCGATCGGCCGGGATGATCGGGCCGAGGTCGCGCTCCGCTTCGTCGGGGCGATGTACTGGTTCTGGTACGCGCTCGGCCAGTTCCGCGAGGCGCGCGACCTCACCGATCGTGCGCTCGCGCTCCAGGCGGACTGCGCGCCGCTGTTTCGTGGCCGCGCGCTCGTCTCCAGCGCGCTCACGGCGCTCGCGCAAGGCGAGTATCCCCTCGCGTGCCGCCACTTCGAGGAGGCCTTCCCACTTCTGCGCCAGGCCGGGGACGTCGATACCGTCGGTGCGGCGCTCGCGAAGTACGGCGCGTCGCAGCTGCTCGGCGGCGACGTCGAGGCGGGCGTGGCGACGCTCGAGGAGGCGCTCGAGTTCACCAGAGGCCGGCCGGCGCACGACATCGCCGTCATCTTCGCGAAGTTCTGGCGCGCCTGGGCCGCCTACGCCCAGGGCGACTACGACGCCGCGAGCGAGCTGCTCGCCCCCAACACCGAGGTCGGACGCCGCTTCGGCCTGCCCACCACGCTCGCGCACGGCCTCGTCACCGAAGCTCGCATCGAGCTGGCGCGTGGCAACGTCGAGCTGGCGTGCGCCAAGGTGATGGAAGGACTCGAGATCGAGCTGGCGATCAACGACGCGTGGGGGATCGGCCTCGCGGTGGACGTCGTCGCGCATGTCGCGGCGGAGCGCAAGCATCACGAGGAGGCGGTCAGGCTGCTCGCCGGCGTTGCCGCGCACCGCGAGCGGCTCGCCGTGGCGCTGCCGGGAATCGCTCCGGCGGAGCGGGTGCGGCTCGTCACGATGCTGCGAGAGGTGCTCGGCGAGCGGTACGCGCAGCTCGAGGCCGAGGGACGAATGCTCTCGACGGCTCAGGTGGTGGGCATCGCGCTCTCGGAGGCGGCGCGTCACACGACGGAGCACCGCGTGGCTGCCGCCGATCCGCTGGCGCCGAGCGCCGGTTCCGATGGTCCCAGGCTCCGCGTGCTCGCGCTCGGTCCGCTCCAGGTGTTCGTCGACGGCGAGCTCGTCGAGTCGATGGCGTGGGGCTCCGCGCGGCCGCGGGAGCTGCTCGTCTACCTGTTGATGCACCCCGAGGGTCGCACGAAGGAGCAGGTCGGACTCGCGTTCTGGCCCGACGCCAGCGCCGCACAGCTGCGCAACAGCTTCCACGTCACGCTGCATCGCCTGAGGAAGGCGCTCGGCACGCCGGAATGGATCACGCTGGTCCACGACCGCTATCGCGTCGATCCGGCGGTGCTCGAGGAGTTCGACGTGATGGCGTTCGAGCGCGACGTCGCCGATGCGCGCCGCTCGCTCAAGCGGCAGGAGGAGGGCGCGTCGGCGAAGCTGGAACATGCGCTCGCACGGTTCCGGGGCGACTTCCTGGACGGCGAGCCGGTTGGCGACTGGCACCTCGAGCATCGCGACCGGTTGCAGCGCGTCTTCGTCGACTCGCTGATGGAGCTCGGTGCTCGGCTCGTCGCCGAAGATCGCCACGCCAAGGCCGCCGACGTGTACCGCCGCGTCCTCGCGCGGGACGAGCTCCATGAGGAGGCGTTGCTCGCCCTCATGAAGGCGCACGTCGCCACGGGTGAGCGCACGCAGGCGCTGCGCGTCTATCGCCGCTTTGCCGACCGCATGCGCGAGGAGCTCGACGCCGAGCCCGACGACGCGACGACCGAGTTCTTCGAGAAGCTGCAGGCAGGTGCGCCGGTCTGAGGCATTGCCGGGGGCGAATTGCGCTCCCGAGCCCGAGGACGCATTGTAGCCGTCGCCGTTCGAACGCCACCTCACACGATCACGCCTTCGCGATTATGAGTCTCTCCTCCAATCGTGCTGTGGCTCGCGTCGCAGCCCTGCTCGCGCTCCTGACGGTTGCTGCCTGTTCCGATTCGCCACTCAGCCCCCTCGCTCCGACCTCGCCGGACTTCGCGCGCGGCGGTGGTGGCGGTGCTGGCGGCGGAAAGCCACCGAAGCCGCCGAAGCCCACGCCGACCCACGACCCGATCCTCTTCATCCACGGGTACAACGGGAACAGCGGGACGTGGACCACGATGGTGAACCGGTTCAAGGCCGACGGTTGGACGGACGCCGAGTTGGTGAACTGGTCGTACAACTACCGACAGTCGAACGCGACGACCGCGGCGCAGATCAAGCAGAAGGTCGACTCGATCATCAGCGCGACGGGCGCGGCGAAGGTGGACATCATCACGCACTCGATGGGCCCCCTCTCGGCTCGCTACTACACCCGCAATCTCGGCGGCGACGGCAAGGTGGACGCGCTGGTGTCGTTGGGTGGTGCGAACCACGGCACGTCGATCGCGAACTTCTGCTTCGACACGTCCTGCGTGGAGATGCGGCCGAATTCGACCTTCCTCGCGAATCTCAACTCGATCGACGAGACGTGGGGAACGCCACGCTATGCGACGTGGTGGAGTGATTGCGACGAGGTGATCAGTCCGCACTCGAGCGCGCTGCTGAGTGGTGGCGCCACCAACACACAGACGGCCTGCATCTCGCACTCGTCGCTGCACGAGGACGCCGGTGTGTACCAGCAGGTCCGGGACATGGTGAACACGACGACGACGCTTGCCATGGCGCCATGATCGGGTGCGCTCGTGCGGGGGTGCGCGGCTCGGTGAATCGGTGAACGGTGAATCGGTGGATCGGTGAATCGGTAACGGCCTCGGGATGCTTTGGCGTTCCGAGGCCGTGCTGCGTCGGTGCCGTGGCGTGTGCTGAGCTCGAGCTCCTCACGCGTGCCGCCACGAAGCCGATACGCGGTGCCCCCACCGACGCGGCTACGGAGCCGTCCGCCTCCGAGAACCGGTCCGGGTCAACGTAGTACGGACCGCACCCCCCACTGGGGAGGGCGGTCCGACGGCGTTTGGGATGAGCACTCTTTCGGCGACAGCCGTCGATGCCCTCGTGCATGACAAGGCCGTGAGCGTTCCCGGAGGAGGAGCCTCGGGCGTAGCAAGAGACTCGCGGGCCGTATCGCGAGGCTCGCAGCGTGTAAGCCCGTGGCGACGACGCAGGGTATGCTCACGGCCAAGGGCGCGACGAAGCCAACGGCGCGACGAAGCCAACGGCGCGACGAAGCCAAGGGCAATATCCACTCCACGCAGCCGTTCGACAGCACGTCGATCGAAGGCAGCGCACGCTTTCTGCAACGCGGAAGCGCACTGCCGCGACGAGTAGTTCACGCGAAGACGGCTCCAACCACTTGGCTCGACCATGACGACGACTCTGCGTTTCGCGCTCGCCGGCGCGATCATCTTCTCTGCCGGTGTCGCCCTGGGCGGTAGCGGCCTCCTCTCCCGACCCATCGTCCGGACCGCCGAGGCGCAGCCGAACGCATCGCAGGCGCCGCTCACCTCCGAGGAGCAGACCGTCATCCGCGTCGCCCGGCAGGTGACGCCGACCGTGGTGAGCATCATCGTGCCGCAGGTCGGGTCCGGGTCCGGGGTGGTGATCCGCCGCGACGGGATGATCCTCACCAACGCGCACGTCGTCGGCAACGCGCGCTCCGTGCAGGTCGGCCTCGCCGATGGACGCAAGGTCACCGGCACCGTCCTCGGTCGCGACGTCGGGCTCGATGTCGCCGTCGTCCGCATTCTGGTCTCCGACGCTCCCGTCGCACCGCTCGGCAACTCCGATCAGCTGCAGGTCGGCCAGCTGGCGATCGCCATCGGCAATCCCCTCGGACTCGAGCGTACGGTGACCACCGGCGTCGTCTCCGCCGTCAATCGTCCTGGCCGCAACCTCGGCGGCGAGACGTTCATTCAGACCGACGCCGCCATCAGCCCCGGCAACTCGGGCGGACCGCTCGTCGATTCGCGCGGCAACCTCATTGGGATCAACAGCGCCGAGCTCCTCGGCCAGGGCGTGTCGGGGCTCGGCTTCGCCATCCCGATCAACCTCGCGATGGAGATGGCGAACCAGGTGCTCGCCACCGGGCGCTACGTACGTCCATTCCTCGGCATCGCGTTCAACGACGTCGACGAGAATCTCGCGTCTCAGTTCCGCCTCCCCGTGCGCGCGGGCGTGATCATCACCGAAGTGCAGCGCGGCTCCCCGGCGGCGGCCGGCGGGCTCCGGCCCCAGGACATCATCACGCGTGTGAACGACACACCGGTCGTCATCGGGGGCGACCTCGGGCGCGTGCTGCGCGGGATGAAGCCCGGCGACACCGTGCGCCTCACCGTCGTGCGCCCGCCCGACGGCACGCGCACGACGCTGAGCGTGCGACTCGGGCAGGCCACGAGGTAGCGCGCGTCGTGCCGATCGACGGCGTGCTGGAGACCTGCCTCTACGCCGAGGAGCTCGAGGAAGCGGAGCGATTCTATTCCGGCGTGCTCGGACTTCCCGTCGTGTCGCGGGAAGCGGGGCGGCACGTGTTCCTGCGCTGTGGGTCCGCGATGCTCCTCGTGTTCGACCCCGCCCGCACGGCGTCCGCGCCGGGCCAGGTGGGAGGCACGCCCGTTCCAACGCACGGCGCGCGCGGACCAGGACACGTGTGCTTCCAGGTCGCCGCCGAGGAGCTGCACAGCTGGCGCGAACGGTTCACGCGCGCCGGCGTCGCGATCGAGGCGGAGATCGCTTGGCCGCGCGGAGGGTCGTCCCTCTACGTTCGCGATCCCGCGGGGAACAGCGTGGAGCTCGCGCCGGCGGGCATCTGGTCGCAGCCCGGCTGACGCTCAGTTCTCGCGGACGAGCGTCAGGTCCAGCGGCGCGGCTGACGCGGGCCGCATCTGCACGGTGAGCGTCTGCCCCGCGCGCACCCGGACGACGACCACGCCGGTCGGCTGGCTCGAGCCGGCCGTCGACATGTTGATCACGAGGGAGTCGCCCGTGATTCGGCCGCTTCCCTCCCACGCCACGCCGGACAGCGTGAGGCGAGCGCCGAGCGCGCCCATCTCGCTCGACAGCGACGCGACCGTGAGGCGCACGAACTCGTACGGCGGCGTCACCGACCGCCATGTTCCCGCGAACGCATCCGGCGGCTGCGGCGTTGCAACGGCTTCCGTCGCGCGCGACGAGCACGCGAGCGACGCAAGTAGGGCGATCGTGATGGATGTTCGACGAATCATCGTGTAATCCCGTACAGGTCTCTTCAGGAAATCACTCCATGACCAGGCCGCGCGTCACCGCGCTCGGCGCGCCGGCCTCCGCCACTTACGGCGCGACGCCGATGCTGGAGATCGGGACGTTCGCGGGACAGGTGACCACGATCTTCGTGTCGGTGCTCGCCGAAGGCGCGTCGATTCCCCCCTCTCGCATCAATACCTGAAAGTTGCCCTGTGCCTCCGCACGGACGATCACGGCGCCGTTGGGCAGCGGCGTGATCGTCGCGGCCGATGGGTTGGATACCCCCCACCGCACGTCGGACCTCAACGTGTCGGCCCCGACACAGGGATTCTCGGCACCGCCCACGCGGATCGCGTACAGCGTCATGGTGTCGCCGGCCGTGAGTCGGCCCACGCCCGCAAAAGCCCGCGCGCTGGGAAAGCCCGCGACTACGGGCTCGCGCATGCCGCCTCCCGTTGGACCGCACCCTCCTCCCAGTGCGCCGCAGTCGCGATCGCCGCCGAGCTCACAGGCAGTGATCGCGGCGGCGGCAAGCAGCACCAGCACCGAGCGGCATCTCATGGGTCCCTCCTCGCTCGTCCGTCGATACTCGTCTGGGTGGTTGGCGTCATCTGCTGCTCCATCACCTCGCAGCTCGAACAATACGTGGCGGCGAATTGCGTGATAGGCTGCCCAGTCGGCCTCCCTTATCGGCGACCTGAATTCGACGGTCGTGACGGCGCGGCTCGTCGTCCGACTGGCGTCGGAGCTGTGCTGCGGGAGTGATGGCGCGTCCGCAGCAATGAGGGCTAGCCAGCCCCAACCGGCCGTTCGGCTGCCGGTCGTCGTGGGGTGAGGATGCCCAGAACGGCGGCCGCGATCAACAGAGCTGGCACATCGCCGATGAGGTGGCCGTGACCCTCCGAACCCGTGAGCGCCTGGAGCGTCATGATGCTCGCGTGCACGACGCTCGACCAGACGGTGAACCAGATGAGACTGAGATGACGGAGAGGATCTCGCGCTGCAATGATCAGGAAGATGCCGAGCGTGAAGTAGATGCCGACGATCATCTGCTCGTAGTGGGGGTGGTGAGGTTCCGTACGCCACCCCGACGGCCAGAGGAGCATCAAGGGGCCGAGCGCGATGCTGACGCACCCGACGGCGAAGAGTGAGACACGAAGAGCCTGTAGTCGGCGAGGTTGTATCACGTAAAATCTCTCCTAGCGCGGTCGCTGCTTCGCTTGCCACGCCTGGAAAGCATCCACCGCATCCAGTTGGCGTAGAATCTTGGACGACGGATCGATCGTGACTCCAGCCCGCGCGTCGGCGGGCGTCTCACCGGTTCCATTGCTCATTGGCAGCGTCACGAGCTTGCCATCGACGCGCACGTCGAGCGGCATCGGAAAGGGCAGGTTGCCGGGCGCGTCCCAGCGGACCCTGAGCAGCCCGTTCTCACGTGTCGTGATCACCTTCGGGAGCGCGGCCTGGTAGAGGTAGACGTCGAAGAACCACTTGTAATCCTTGCCCGTTACGCGGTTCACGATCTGGAGAAACCCCTGCGTGGTGCCGAACTGCGGCGCGAAGTTGCCGGGTTTCGGATCGGGCCGGCCGTACACCAGCGTGCGGATCGACGTGAAGAACGCTTCGTCGCCGATCAGCTTTCGCAGCGTGTGCGCGACCCAGCTGCCCTTGGGATAGATGTCCCCGCGCGGGCCGGTGGTGTCGGCATACACCTCCTTCTCGGCGCGCTCTCGGCCCGAGACGAGCGGCTTCTGGTTGCGGATGGTGTTCCGCTGCGCGCGCAGGGTCGCCATGTAATCGAGCTCGCCGCCGAGGTACTCGGCGAGGAGCGCTTGCGCGTAGGTGCCGAGCCCTTCGTGCAACCAGAGATCGTCGTAGTTCGCATTCGACATCTGATTCGCGAACCACTCGTGCGCGAACTCGTGGTTCATCAGCTCGTTCCAGCCGAACTCGGTTTTCAGATAGCGTCCGCTGTGACCGATCAGCGTCTGGTTCTCGAGACCCGAGTACGGCACGCGGATGACGCCCATCTTCTGGTCCGCCCACGGATACGGCCCGATCACGTTTTCCCAGAATTCCAGCGTCTGGGGAAACTCACGGAATAGATCGGCCGCGTCTGCCTCCTCGCCGGGGATGTAGTACAGCCGCATCGGAATCACGTTGCCGAAGCGGCTCTTGTAGTCGCCCTCGAGCACCTTGTATGGAGCGACATCGAGCACCGAGCCGTACGTGTGGACGCTTCGCGCATGCCAGTTCCACGTCGTCCAGCCATCCTTCTCGACCTTGCTGACGAGCGCGCCATTGCCCGGCGCCATCAGACCGGTCGGCACGGTGTAATGAAGGTCCGACGTCGCCGGCTTCAGTGTCGGATGATCGAGACACGGGTAGAGCAGGTCGCACCCTCCGCCCCAGAGCGATGTGTCGATCCATGGATCCTTGCCATCCGGCGTCGTCGCCCACGTCGTGCCACCCTCCCACGGCGGACGCTTCGCCAACGGCGGCGTGCCGGAATACACGACTCGCGCCGTGAGCTTCGCTCCAGCCGCAACCGGCGCATCGAGGCTGATGCGGAGCTGGCCGTCGGGATTGGAGTAGCGCGACGGCGGAACGACTTTCCCGTCGATCGAGATGGAGGAGATCCTGTATTTCGGGTACAGATCGAGAATCAGCGTACGGATCGTCGCTTTAGTGGTGAAGCTCAGCGTCGTGACGCCCTCGATGCGTCTCTCCGCCGGAAACACCTTGAGCGCATGATCGAGGTGATCGAAGATCAGCGCGAGCTGCTCGGCGGGCATGACGCCGCCCTGCTTGCGCGTCTGCGCCGTGATGAACTTCGGGTCGCTGGGATCGGTGACCGCCGCAGCCGCTTGCCGCTGGGCGAGCGACGCGGACACCGGAGCCAGCAACATCGCACTGCATATGGTCCCGACACGGATCGCCACCCGCGTGGTCGACCGCACTGCGCGGCATCTCATGGGTCTCTCCTGATTCGTTCCTGCCGCCAAATGCTAATTGAAGCGGGGCGGAATGTCCCGCCGCGCTCGCACCTTTCACTCGTTGGGGCGCGGATGCGCGCCGTCCGGGGGAAGCCGACGTATCGCCGAAGGGCGCGGCAGAGCGCTCGTCGACTCTGTGCGATAGATTGGCGCGCCGACCTTCACCCGCCGCGGTGCTGGGTCCCACGAGAGCCGCGACACGATATCGCGGACGACCTTCGTCGAATCACCAACGATCGATCATGCGCATCGGTGCAGTGCCCGTGTTGGCTCTCTGCGTGCTCGCGTCCGTCTGTGGCGGCGGGGGTACGGAGACGAACACGACCGGCCCGATCGGTGCGACGACTGCGTCGGTGACCGTGTCCGTCGCTTCGTCCTCGGTCAAGGTGGGCGAGGCGATGCAGGCGACGGCGACCGCCATCGACGCGAGTGGCAACGTGCTGACGGGACGCGCCATCGCGTGGACGACGAGCGACGCGGCCATCGCCACGGTGAATGCGACCGGACTGTTGACGGCGCTGAGCGCCGGCTCGGTGACCCTCACGGCAACGAGTGAAGGTAAGAGCGCGTCGGCGCAAGTCACGGTCACGGCTGCCGGTCCAGCGCGACTGTCGATCAGCGTCGACGGTGCACTGGAAGCCAACTGGATCGTCGGTGTGCTGATCACCGGTCCGAATGGATTCTCTCTCGACGCCGAGTTGACACCTGCCGCGCCGTTCGTGCTGAGCGACGTCACGCCTGGCACATACACGCTACTCGCAACGACGCTCGCGAATCCGATCCCTGGCGGTCTCGCGTTCTACGCGCCACCGGTTTCGGAGCTGAGCAAGTCAGTCACCATCACTGCCGGCGCGACCAAAGCGGTGACGTTCACCTATCAGTTGAGCTCGGGCGTGGTGACCATCATCGCATCGGGCGTACCGAGCTCCGGAGGCCCGTGCGGCGTCTTCTACGACACGCCCCAGGCAACTGGGAGCAAGGGTCACGGGATCTACATCGGCAATGGCCAGACGACCAAGCCCGTGACCGGATTCGGCCCATCACAGCTGAAGTGCGACGCGACGATCGTGAACGGCGTGTCGTACGAGCCGACGCCCGCGGTCCAGGCGATCACCATTCCGGCGTCGCTGACCCCGGTGACGGCGACGGTGGCGTATGCCCCTCCCGCGGTTCCCGGGAAGCTCACCTTGACCGTGAGTGGACTGCCGAGTGCGACGACGTCTGCGCGCATATTCGTCCGCGGACCGTTGAACGCGCAAGCGACGGTCCAGGTGCGGCAGGACACGCCATACGAGCTCGCCGGGCTGGCGCCGGGAACCTACACCCTCATGGCCTCCGTCGTCCCAGCGGTGATCGACGGTCAGAGTGTGCTCCTCGTCCCGCCCCCCTCGCAGGCCATCCAGTCGGTGACGGTGCAACCGGGGGGTACCACGACTGCGTCGTTCGCCTATGTCGTCCCGGGGAGTCAGTAGGCCGCAGCTCTCGCGCTTGTCAGTTGCAGCGTTTCGCCAGGCAGCATTGCGCGCATCGCTACACCTCCTCTCGGAACCGTGACGATGCGAGTGGGTTGGCGTTCATGAGCAGCTGGAAACCTTCGGCGCTCTCCACCGCGTCGATGAACCGTTCGAGGGAGGGGTAGTCTTGTGTCCAGTACTCGCCTTCAGGCGCCTCGGCCAGGGCATCCGCGGAAAAGAGAAATTCACATCCCACGTGACAGACCAACTCGGCGCCGTCCAGATGGGGCTCCGAGAACTCGCGCGAGATATAGAGTGCGACTTGCCGACCACCGTCGTCCGCCTGCTGTGGGCCGTATTGCACCGTGACGTCGTCGACCACGTCTTCGACCGGCATGCGGGCGAACTTCTTGAAGACCTTCCACGCATGCCACGGCTCGAGCGACTCGTCCGTCAGGCCAGCGGTTGCCAGCAGCTGATCGAGTGTTGCCTGCGCCTCACGGAGCTTCATCAGACTGCGGGAGCGCCGCTTTCGGCGAGTTCGCTGATCGTGACGTAGTATCCGTCCGGATCCCTGACGGAGAACTCGCTCGTTCGAGTGTTCGGATTCACGTGCGGTTCCTCTGCCAGTTCGTCGACGAGTTCCCGCGCCCGAGTCACGGCCCCAGCGTAGTCGTCTACTCGGAAGAATAGGAGAAGTCCGTTGCCGGGCGCTCCGTCGCTCGGGCTCATCAAGGTGGGATGGTCGTGCGCACCCCAGCGATGAAGGCAAAGCAGGACAGTTCCGTCCTTGTCCAGAATCTGTCCGAAGTGGTCATGGGCAGGAGACATCTCGCGCTGACCGAGCAGTGACTGGTACCAGGTGCAGCTGCCGGCCACGTCACGTACACCGATGATCGTCCATATGCGCTTCATTCGATCTCCGGTGGCGGCCAACGCTGATCATACCGCGCGAATCGTATTATCCGAGCCACATTATACGGCGCACGAGCGACGAAACCAGCACTCGTCACCATAATCCTCCGTCCGCCATTTTCGCGCATGGCGAACGCGCGCCACAGCAACGGCTTACGCTGCGCATGAACGGGACCCGCAGATTAGACTGCAAGGGTACGCCGTATAACGTGCGAGCTCGCCGATTCGGGCCGGAGGCGGGTCCGGAAGACCCTGCCCGCGTCCGACGTGGCGCCCATCCGTCGACGACCACAACGCTCACCGACGCCGGACCGCTTCCAAGCAACACCGCCGCATGCCAGACGCTGCTCCGCTCGCACCGTTCCATCCGCTCGTTCGAACCTGGTTCACCGAAACGCTCGGCGAGCCGTCCGCACCGCAGCGCGCCGGCTGGCCCGCCATCGCCGCCGGCTCCGACACGCTCATCCTCGCGCCGACCGGCACCGGCAAGACACTCGCCGCGTTCCTGTACGAGCTCGACGCGCTCATTCGCGAGGGACTCCAGGCGCCCCTCGCCAACGCCGTCCACCTCCTCTACGTCTCCCCGCTCAAGGCGCTCAACAACGACGTCCAGCGCAACCTCGAGCTCCCGCTCGCCCAACTGAAGGATCGGTTCGAGAAAGCGGGCGAGAAGTTTCCCGAGATCCGCGTCGCCGTCCGCACCGGCGACACGCCCGCGAGTGCCCGCGCCCGGATGCTGCGCAAGACGCCGCACATCCTCATCACCACGCCGGAATCGCTCCACATTCTGCTCACGAGCGTGCGCGGCCGCTCGATGTTCAGCGCCCTCCGCGCCGTCATCGTCGACGAGATCCACGCCGTCGCCGGCACGAAGCGCGGTGCGCACCTCGCCCTCACCCTCGAGCGCCTGAGCCGCGTCGCACCGGACGCGCCGCAGCGCATCGGCCTCTCCGCGACGCAGAAGCCGCTCGACGAGATCGCGCGCTTCCTCAGCGGTTGCGAGACACCGGACCGGTTTCGCCCGGTAGCCATCGTCGACTGCGGTCTCGTGAAGAAGATGGAGACCGAGATCCGCTCCCCCGTCGACGACCTCGCTCACGTCGACGGGACGATCTGGACCTCGGTCGCACCGCTCGTCCTCGATCGAATCAGGAACGCACGCACCACGCTCGTCTTCGTCAACAACCGCGCGCAGTCGGAGAAGATCGCCGCACGCGTCAACACCCTCGCCGGCGAGGAGATCGCCCAGCCCTACCACGGCTCGCTCTCGCGCGAGCGGCGCTTCATGCTCGAGGAGCGCCTCAAGGCGGGAGAGCTGCGCGCCCTCGTCACTACGAGCTCCCTCGAGCTCGGGATCGACGTCGGCTCGGTCGACGTGGTGCTCCAGCTCCAGAGCCCGAAGCGCGTCGCCGCGGCGCTCCAGCGCGTTGGCCGCGCCGGCCATACGCTCACCGCGACGAGTCGCGGTGTGTTCGTTCCCACGTTCCGCGACGACGCGCTCGAGCAGCTCGCCATCGTCGGCGCCATGCGCGAGGGCGACGTCGAGCCGACTCGCGTCGTCCAGAACGCGCTCGACGTCCTCGCGCAGCTCATCGTCGCGTGCGTCGCCTCCGACACGCCGGAGTGGACCGCCACCGAGCTGTTCGACTTCGTCCGCCAGGCGTATCCGTATCACACCCTCACCCGCTCGGCGTACGACGAGACGCTGGCCATGCTCGCCGGCAAGTACCCGAGCGACGTCGCCTCCGAGCTCGACGCCCGCATCTCGTGGGACCGAACGACCGACACGCTCACCCCGATGCGTGCCTCGCGCCTCGTGGCGACGATCTCCGGCGGTACGATCCCCGACCGCGGGCTCTACACCGTCAACCTCGCCGACAAGACGCGCCTCGGTGAGCTCGACGAGGAGTTCGTCCACGAGTCGCGCGTCGGTGACGCATTCCAGCTCGGCTCCTCCACCTGGCGCATCCGCGCCATCGAGCACGATCGGGTCATCGTCGTGCCCGCGCCCGGCGCCCCGGCGCGCATGCCCTTCTGGCACGGCGAGTTCATGGCGCGCTCGTCGCACCTCACCGCGCGCGTCGGCGCGCTGCGCCGCGAGCTCGACGACGCACGTACGCTCGCCGATCTCGCGACGATCCAGCAGAAGTACGGCGCCGACGAGCCGACGGCGCGCTCCCTCGTCGAGTACGTCCAGTCGCAGCGCGCGATCACGCGCTACGTCCCGGACGACAAGCGCCTCGTGCTCGAGCACTTCCGCGACGAGGTGGGCTCCGTGCGCATGGTGCTCCACGCGCCCTTCGGCGGCCGCGTCAACGCACCGTGGGGGATGGCCCTTGGCCGTCGCATGCGCGAGCGCCTCGGCGTCGAGGTCCAGGTGCAGACGACCGACGACGGCATCATGCTCCGCCTGCCCGATCTCGGCGCCGCGCCCCCCGTCGACGTCTTCCGCATGCTCGGCGCCGAGGAGGCGGAGCGGCTCGTCCTGGAGGAGGTGGGCCAGTCGTCGCTGTTCGGCGCGCGCTTCCGCATGAACGCCGCGCGTGCGCTGCTGCTGCCGCGCGGCAGCGCGAAGCGGCGCATGCCACTCTGGCTCCAGCGGCTCAAGGCGCTCGATCTGCTCCAGGCGGTGAGCGAGTACCCGTCGTTCCCGATCGTCGTCGAGACCTACCGCGACGTGCTGCAGGACGCGTTCGACATGCCCGCACTGCGCGATGTGCTCGGTCGCATCGTCAGCGGCTCGATCACGATCCTCGACGTCAAGACGGAGATGGCGTCGCCGTTCGCCGCGTCGCTGCAGTTCGGCTTCGTGATCGACTGGATGTACGGCGACGACACGCCGCGGGCCGAGGCGCGCGCCGCGCTGCTGTCGCTCGACCGCGCGCTGCTCGACGAGCTGATGGGCGGCGAGGGCGCCGACGACGCCACACTCGCCGTGTTGCACGAGCTCCTCGAGCGCCGTCGCGGCACCGCGCACGGACGCCAGGCGCGCGGCGCCGAGGAGCTCGCGGTGCTCCTCGACCGCGCGGGTGATTTCACGCGCGC
>DATEOG010000215.1:0-11956 GCA_035274345.1 Gemmatimonadaceae bacterium | reverse complement strand
GATCGGCGCACGTCGTGACGGGCTGGCTCGACGTGCACGGCGTGCGCCGGTGGATGGCCGCGTACGACGCGGCGGAGATCGCCCTCGAGCACGCACCGCCGCCGGAGCTCGAAGCGCTCGCGCGCGACGCCGCGCTCCTGGTCGCGAGCGACCTGCCGCGCACGGTCGCGTCGGCGGTGCGTCTGGCACCGGAGCGCGAGATCGTGCGTACGCCGCTACTGCGGGAAGTGCCGCTCGAGCAGCCTGAACGCCCGCTGCCCGCATTCGGTGGAATGCGGCTTCCCTTCCGCGCGTGGGGGATGGTGTGGGGATCACGCTGGCTCATGGCGTACCTGAGAAAGCAGCCACCGCCGGGTGTCAGCCCCGCGGAGCTCGCACGCGCGGAGGAAGCGGCGGAGTGGCTCGTCGATCAGGCGACGCAGGCGAGCGGACGAGTGGTGGTGGTCACGCACGCCACCTTTCGCGTCGTGCTCGCGCAGGCGCTCGCGCGGCGCGGCTGGCGCGGACCACAGGAGCGGTCGTACCGTGAATGGAGCGCGTGGCCGTTCGTGCCGGGCGCACCATCCATCGCACCCTGAACGCGCCCATGCCCTCGGCTCCCGTCACCCATCGGCAGTTCGTCGCTACCTTGAAGGAGCTCGCCGATCCGGCCGCCGTCGCCGGCGTCGCGCGCTTCGTCCGCGACGACGCACCGTCCGCCGCGAAGCGCAGCAAGGTGCTCGGCGTCTCGCCGGGCGACGTCTTCCCCGTCGCGAAGCGGTTCGCAGCTCTCCCGCTCGGCGACGTCGAGCGGCTGCTCGAGAGCCCGTACTACGAGGTGCGACTCGGCGCCGTCGCGATCATGGACTTCCAGGCACGCGCCAAGCGCACGTCGAGCGCGCACCGCGAAGCGCTGTACGACCTCTACCTGCGCCGGCACGACCGCATCGACAACTGGGATCTCGTCGATCGCGCCGCACCGCACGTGGTGGGCGGCTGGCTGGCCGACAAGCCGCGCGACGTTCTCTACGAGCTCGCGCAGTCCAAGAGCGCGTCGGAACGTCGCACCGCGATCGTCGCCACCTGGTTCTTCATCCGCGCCGACGATGTCGACGACACCTTCCGCATCGCCGAGCTTCTCGTCGACGATCCGCACGACCTCGTGCAGAAGGCGGTCGGGTCGTGGCTGCGCGAGGCGGGAAAGCGCGACCAGCCGCGGCTCGTGGGCTTCCTGCTGAAGCATGCGTCCACGATGCCACGCACGATGCTGCGCTACGCGACGGAGAAGCTGCCGCCGGCGACGCGTGCGAAGTTCATGAAGCCCGCCTGAGATGAAGACACAGTACTACACCGCGTGCAGCCTCGACGGGTTCATCGCCGGCCCGGGCGACTCGCTCGACTGGCTGTTCGCGTTGGGCGACGTCGCCGAGACGAGCTATCCCACGTTCATCAAGGACGTCGGTGCGCTGGCGATGGGGTCGTCGACGTACGAGTGGATGCTGAAGCACGTCCTCGGCCCCGAGGCCGACCATCCCGAGCCGTGGCCGTACACGCAGCCGACGTGGGTGTTCACCACGCGCACGCTCCCCGCCATCGCGGGCGCCGACATCCGCTTCGCGCGCGGCGACGTGCGTCCGATGCACGCGGAGATGGTCGACGCCGCCGGCGGGAAGAACGTGTGGCTGGTCGGCGGCGGCGATGTCGTGGGCCAGTTCCACGATCATGGTCTGCTCGACGAGCTGTTTGTGCAATTCGGATCCGTCACGCTCGGCGCGGGCAAGCCGCTCCTGCCACGCGCGATCGTCGATCCGCCGCTCAAGCTCATCTCCGTCCGCGCGGTGGGGACGGGGTTCGCCGAGCTGCACTACGAGGTGCAGAGACCGGAGCAACGGTGACGCGCTGGCTCCGCGCACACCCGGTCGCGGGATTCATCCTGCTCGCGTTCGGGGTGTCGTACCTCGTGGGCATGCCGCTGCTCATGTTCGGCAACGGGATGATCCCGGCACGGTCGAGCCTCGCGCACGGGTACCTGCCACGCATCGGCGTGACGTACGGTCCCGCGCTTGCCGCGCTCGTGCTCGCGCACCTGTCGGGCGGACCGGGTGGCGTCGCTCGCCTGCTGCGCAGCGCACTGCCGACGCGGCGCGATCTGCCATGGGCGGTCGGCATCATCGTCGTGGGCATGACGCTCGCCGCGATCGCGTTCCTCGTCGCCGGAGTCGGGCGCGCCGAGCTGCTGGGCGTCGTGCGCGCGCACGGCGGCCTGCTCGTCGCGCATCTCGTGCTGCAGCTCGTCGTCGTCGCGCTCGGTGAGGAGCTCGGTTGGCGCGGCTGGCTCCTGCCGACGCTCGCCGATCGCACGACGCGGCTTCGCGCGACGCTCATCGTCGCGGCGGTCTGGGGTCTCTGGCATTGGCCGCTGCTGCTGAACGGCTTCGTCGCGGGGGCCATGCTCCTGCTCGGCGCGCTTGGGCTCTCGATCATCTTCACCGCACTGTGGGCCGGGATGGAGCGTCGCCTGTTCACCGTGGTGCTGGCACATGCGACCGTGAACGCACCGTTGTTCTTCATGGAGCAGGTCGTTCCTGCGCGCGGCGCCGGAGACGGCAGGCTCGTCACTGCGTGGCAGTTGCTCGAAGGGACGTACGCCGTTGCCGCGCTCGTCTTCGTCGTCGCGACGTGGCGCTGGTGGATGGGGCGCGAGCTCCACGTAAACGGACGGAGGGGCAGGGAAGGATCGACGGCCACGGCAGTGCCGAGTACGGCTTGAGGACTCGCCATCAGGCGGGTTGCGGGGGGATCGACGCCCTCGTCATTTCTGTTACGACTCCCGGGGTACTGCCCCGCCAATCCCGTCCTGGGTACGTGCGCGGTCCCAGGTTCGGCACCCGCTTCGCCGCCGCCCTGCGCCGGCCTGGCTCTCCGACCCGACGCACCGATGCCAGCAGCGCGTGACGACGTCGCCTCGGAGCTGATCGCCTTCGCGCGCTTTCTCGGCGGACTGCCGGCGCTCGTGCGGCGTCGCATGACCGTGAGCGAGGCGCTGGCCATCGTGCAGGAGCGGATGCGCAGCCGCGACCGCAACTTCCTCACGGTGCTCGAGCGCAGCGTCTACGCCAACCCGCGCAGCCCGTATCGCGCGCTGCTCGACGCCGCGGGTTGCACGCTGCACGACGTGCGCGAGCTGCTCGCGCGCGAAGGGCTCGAGGGCACGCTGCTGCATCTGCGGCGAGCCGGAGTCTACGTGAGCTTCGAGGAGTTCAAGGGGACCAAACCGATCGTGCGCGGGAGTCTCACCCTCGACACGTCGCCGAGCGACTTCGACAACCCGACGGCGACGCGGTTCTACTCGACGACCACGGGGGGCAGCACGGGCGCGGGGCGTCGCGTGCAGCTCGATCTCGAGCATCTGCACGCGCTCCTGCCCGGCCGCATCATGGTCCGCAACGTCCAGGGGATCACGGGGATTCCAGCGGCGTCGTGGTCGGACCTGCCACCGGGGGGAGGGCTCAAGGGCGTGCTCCTGCAGGCCGCCGCCGGCGAGGACGCCACGCACTGGTTTTCCGCGCGGCCGCTGCGCGCGCCGGACATGCCGCTGCGCTTCCGCATGGCGACGCACGCCGCGATCGTCGTGGCGCGCGCGGCCGGCGCGAAGGTGACGTGGCCGACGTACGTGCCATTCGAGCAAGCGGTCACGCTCGCGCGCTGGGCACAGGACCAGGTGCGCCGCCACGGCGCGTGCACGATCCACGCGTCGGTGAGCCGCATCATGCGCATCGCCATCGCGGCGAAGAGCGCGGGTATCGATCTCACGGGGACCGTGCTGCGCGGCGGCGGCGAGCCGCCCACACCAGCCAAGGTCGCACAGATCACGAGCAGCGGCGGCACCTTCCGCTCGAGCTACGCGTTCAGCGAGGTCGGCACCGTGGGTTCGTCGTGCCTGAATGCCGACGGTCCGAACGACCAGCACTTCATGGAAGACCATCTGGCGATGATCCAGGCGTCGCGCCCCGTGCCCGGATTCTCGATCGAAGTCCCCGCATTCTGCTACACGAGCCTCCTCACCAGCGCGCCCAAGCTGCTGCTCAACGTGGAGTCCGACGACTACGGAACGGTGGACCAGCGGTCGTGCGGCTGCCGGTGGGAGTCGCTGGGCTTTCGCACGCACCTGCGCGACATCCGCAGCTTCCGCAAGCTCACGGGCGAAGGGGTGACGCTCGTCGGAAGCGACATGGAGCGAATCCTCGACGAGCTGCTCCCCGCCCGCTTCGGCGGCACCGCGCTCGACTACCAGTTTGCCGAAGAGGAGGACGCGGACGGCTTCACGCGGCTCACGCTGCGCGTCGCACCGCACGTCCCGATCCCCGTCGAGTCGGAGGTGGTGGAGTTCGTGCTGCAGGCGCTGGAGAAGGCCGGCGGCGGCGCGAACGTGGCGCAGTTTCTCCTGCGAAAGGCAGGAACGCTCCGCGTGCGTCGCGAGCAGCCGACGATGACGGTGCGCGGCAAGATGCTACCGCTCGACCTGCGCTCGCGGGTGGTCTCGTGATCCCTCGACTCGCTGCGCTCGAGGTGCAGATCCCTCGACTCGCTGCGCTCGCTCGGGATGACAAGCGGGTGCAGATCCCTCGACTCGCTGCGCTCGCTCGGGATGACAGCGGTCGTCATCCCGAGCGAAGTCGAGGGATCCGCACCCTGCTGTGCGCCGCACTGCTGGCGTTCGCCGCGTGCAGCGCGAACGATTCACCGTCGCCGGAGACCCCGGCGCCTCTCCCAAAGCTGCGCGTCACCTACCTGCAGCACGTCAGCTGGGGCCCGCTCATGATCGCCCAGGACGAGGGTTTCTTCAAACAGGAGGGCCTCGACGTCGAGCTCGTGCCGTCGCTCAACAGCGAGGAGCAGCTCGCCGCACTCGTAACCGGCCGCATCGACGTGCATCCTGGCCCGATCCACACCGGCTTCCTCTCCGCGATCGCACGCGGCGCCAACCTGCGCGTCGTCGCGGGGCAGGGGGAGCTCGCCGCCGACGGATGCACCTACTATGGCATCGTGCTGCGCCGCGATTTCGATCCCGCACGCACGCCGATCAAGCGCATGCGCATGAGCCAGAGCGGAATCACGCGGTACGTCGTCTCGCGCATGCTCGCGCCGCACGGCATCGACGTGAAGAGCATCGAAGGGGTGCGTCTCCCCGAGGCGGTGATGATGTCGTCGCTCGAGCGCGGCGCGATCGACGGCCTCGCCGTCACCGAGCCGACGCTCACGCGCCTGTCCAAGGTAGGGCGCGTCTGGATCCGCGCCGAGGACGCCGTGCCCGGCCTCCAGTGGGGGCTCGTCACCTTCGGCGAGCGGCTCCTCACCAAGGACCGGGAGCTCGGCGTGCGGTTCATCCGCGCGTACAACCGCGGCGTCGACCAGTATCGCCAGGGGAAGACGCCGCGCAACGTCGCCATCATCTCGAAGGGTACGGGGGAGTCCGAGGACATCGTCCGCGAGGCATGCTGGCTGACCTTCCGCGCCGGCTCGGAGATCAACTGGGACACCCTCGTGGAATTCCAGCGTTGGGCCAACGCCGAGGGGCTGATGGAGCACACGCTCTCGCGCGACCAGCTGTGGGACTCGACATTCGTCACCGCGAGCGCCGCTCGCTCATCATCGGCACCATGACTCGACTCGACAACGCCGCGCCAGCTGTCGCGCACACGCTCGTAGCTCTCGCGCTCGTGCTCGTGCCTTCGACGCTCGCCGCGCAGATACGATCCGACTCGACGCGCACGGATTCCACGCGGGCCACCGCGCTCGACGCCGTCGTCGTCTCGGCGACGCGCACCGAGCAGTCGCTCAAGTCGCTCCCGACGCACGTCGTCGTGCTCGACGCGACGCGGATCGCCGAATCGCCGGCGCAGGGAGTGCCCGAGCTGCTCCGATCGGTCCCGGGCTTCACGACGCGCGACTTCCAGTCGACGTTCGTCGCGAGCCCGAGCCAGTCGATCATCTCCTTCCGCGGGCTCGGTGGATCATCGGCCGGCCGCGCGCTCGTGCTTCTCGACGGCATCCCGGCGGGCGATCCGTTCTCGAGCTGGGTCGATTGGGGGCGCATCCCGATGCTGCTGCTGCAATCGGCCGAGGTGGTGCGCGGAGGTGCGTCGACGGTGTGGGGGAGCCGCTCGCTCGGCGGCGTCGTGAACCTTCGCACGATCGATCCGCAGCGCGATGCTGCCCAGCTTCTGATCGAGGGGGGAAGCCTCGGCACCTACCACGGCACCGGCGTGGCGACCATCAAGCGCGGCGCGGTCACGGCCACCGCCGCCGGCGACTTCTGGAACACCGACGGCTTCGTCGTCCTGCGCAAGGATCAGGCGGGGCCGGTCGACCGGCCGGCGAGGATGACCAACCGAGCCCTCTCCGGCAAGGTGACGTACGACGCGACGAGCGCGCTGCAGCTCTGGGCCGCGGGGAGCGCGTACTCCGGCGGCGAGCGGCCGATCCGCGATGAGGACTATCAGACGTCGTCGGAAGGGCGGGGCGGCATGCGATGGCTCGTGCCCAACGGCGGCGTGCTGACCGGCGCGCTGTTCGCCAACCGCCGTGCGGCGTTGGGGAAGAGCTACACCCTCGATGCGGCACGCACGACGCAGACCTACCAGAAGCTGAGCGATTCGCCGGCGCATTCGACCGGGATGTCGCTCCAGTACACGCAGATGCTGCTCGAGCGGCACGAGCTCAGCACCGGTGTGGACGTCTCGTCGGCAGCCGGCGCGTTCTCGGAGAAGTTCACCTTCGTGGGCGATCGACCGACGCGCGACCGCATCGCGAGGGGCACGCAGCGCATCGGCGGCGTGTTCGTCCAGGACGCGGCGGACCTCGGCGGCGGCGTGCGCATGGTGGCGAGCGTGCGCGGCGACCGCGTCGCGATCGTGAACGGCGGGCGCGAGCTGCGCGACATCGACGCCGACTCCGTGCTCTCGGATTCCACCTTCAACGATCGCACGACGACGCAGCTCACCTGGTCGCTCGGCACGCGCTGGCAGATGACGGAGTGGCTCGGCTGGCGCGTGAGCGCGTACGACGCGTTCCGCACGCCAAGCCTGTACGAGCTGTTCTACCAGCGGTTCTCGAGCCGAGGCACGGTGACGGAGGGCAACGCCGAGCTCGACGCCGAGCGGATGCGTGGGATCGAGGGTGGCATCGACCTCACACCGTCCGCGTCGCTCCTCGGGCGCGTGACCGTGTTCCGCAATCGCGTCACCTCGCCGATCATGGACATCACGATCGGCACCGCGGGGACCACGGCGCAGGTGATCGCTCCGTGCGGCCTGATGCCGGCGCGCCAGACGTGCGGCCAGCGCCGCAACGTGCCCGGGCTGATGAGCAAGGGTGTGGAGTCGGAAGTCGAATGGCGAACTGCGGGCCTGTGGACGTTCGGGGCCGGGCACGCATTCCTGCCGACGCGCGTCATCGCGCCGGGCCAGCCTGCCGACGGCAAGCGAGCGATTCGCGCCGCGAAGCACACGGTGAACCTCCGCGCAGCGTTCGATTCGCCGCGCTGGTTCGGCGCGGCGGTCGAGGCACGCCACGTCGGCGCGCGCTACGACGATGACCTGAATGAAGTCCAGCTCGACGCCTTCTGGCTGCTCGGCCTGCGCGTGAACCGCGCCATCGGCCGCGGGCTCACCGCGCACGTGAAGGTCGAGAACCTGCTCGACGAGGACTTCGAGATCGCGCGCACGCGCGCCGGCCTCGCCGACATGGGCGCGCCGCGCTGGATCACCGCCGGCATTCGCGCCGCATGGTGATCGGCGCGTAGCCATCGCATGATGACGACCCCCAGCATCGGGAGCGCCGCGCTCGTCCGGCCACCGTCCGAACGGGCGCGACACTTCACCTGCGAGCACGTCGGGCACACCTTCGCCGGAGAGCGCGGCCACGTCGTCGCTCTCGCCGACGTCTCGCTCGCCGTGAACGTGAACGAGTTCGTGTGCATCGTCGGCCCGAGTGGGTGCGGCAAGTCCACGCTGCTGCGGATCATCGCCGGCCTGCAGGAGCCCACCGCGGGACGCATCGTGTTCGAGGGAGAGCAGGCGTCGCACCGGGTGCGCGGCGGGCTCGTCGTGCAGGAGCACGGCACCTTCCCGTGGATGTCCGTTGCCGACAACGTTGCCTTCGGACTGAAGCTCGAGGGTGTGGCACGCCGCGAGCGCCGGGCGCGCGCCATGGCATACCTCGAGCGCGTGGGCCTCGCCGCGTTCGCCGATCACTACCCGCACGAGCTGTCCGTGGGAATGAGGCAGCGACTCGGGATAGGTCGGGCCATGGTCGTCGACGCGCCCCTTCTATTGATGGACGAGCCATTCGGTGCGCTCGACGCCCAGACGCGCCGCCGAATGCAGAACGAGCTGCTCGGCATCTGGGCCGCCGATCGGCGCACGGTGGTGTTCGTCACCCACGACATCGACGAGGCGGTGCTGCTCGGCGACCGCGTCGTCGTGATGTCGGAGCGACCTGGGCGCATCCTCGCCAACATCCCGATTCCGTTCGCGCGGCCTCGCGACCTGCGCCGCGACGCTGCCGAATCGCAAGCGATCGTCGAGGACGTGTGGCGTCTGCTCGAGCCGCCGACGGAGATCGTGCCGTGAGCAGCGAGCCAACGGGCACCGGGCAAGCCGCCGCGCCAGCCGCCCTGCCGGTGCGGTGGTCGTTCCGCTTCCTCATCGTGTGGGCGGCGATCCTCGGCGGGCTCGAGGCGCTCGTGCGTTTCGGCCTGCACACCGGGTTCTTCCTCCCGCCGCCGTCGGACGTGATCGCGTCGCTCGGCAAGATGATCGTCGACGGCTCACTGGCCACGAACCTCGTCTCCACGCTCGGCCGCATCGGGCTCGGCCTGTTGTGCGGCGCGGGGGCGGGTGTCACTCTCGGCCTGGCGATGGGGACGTCCCGCCGGCTGCGTCGCATCATCGATCCTCTCGTCGCGGCGCTGCATCCTATTCCGCGACTGGCGTTCTTCCCGCTGCTCATCGTGCTGCTCGGCGTCGGCGAGACGTCGAAGCTCGCCGCCGTGTCGCTCGGCGCGTTCTTTCCGATGCTGCTCAACACCGTGGCCGGCGTGCGCGGCATGAACCCCGTGCACCTCGAGCTGGCGCGCAACTATGGCGCGAGCCGACGGCAGATGTTCCTTCACGTGCTGCTCCCCGGAAGCCTCCCGCTCATGCTCACCGGCTTCCGGCTCTCGGCCAACGTCGCGTTCCATTCGACGATCGGGGTGGAGATGGTCGGCGCGCGCACCGGCATCGGCGCGATGCTCTGGCTCTCGTGGCAGACGTTCCGCATCGATCACCTCTACGCGATCCTCGTCGTGATCGCCGCGATCGGGATCGGGCTGGCGTCGCTGATCCGCTGGGTCACCCAGCGCAGCGCACCGTGGATGGCGGACTCGGCGCCATCGTCAGCATGACCGCTCCAATGCGTATGTTCCCGCGCGGCGACCGTCTCCCGAAGCCGGAGGAGATGCTCGAAGCGAGCGCCGGCGCGAGCCAGCGCTCCGAGCGCGCGTGGCAGGAGCTTCGTGCCCTGCTGCGCAAGCACCGGGGCTACGTCGCTGCGGGTGTCTTCTTCACCCTCGTCAGCCGTCTCGCGGGCCTCGTCCTCCCCGCGTCGTCCAAGTATTTCATCGACCACGTGCTCGTGAACCGGCGCGGCGACCTGCTGCTGCCGCTCGCCGCGGTCGTCGTCGGCGCCACGATCATCCAGGCCGCGACGGGCTACGCCCTGGCGCGTGTGCTCGGCACGGCCGCGCAGCGCGCCGTGGCTGACATGCGGCGCCGGCTGGCGAAGCATGTGCTGCGGCTTCCCGTCGAGCGGTTCGACGCGACGCAGGTCGGCGCGCTCGCGTCGCGCATCATGAACGATCCCGACGGCATCCGGAACCTGCTCGGCTCCGGCTTCGTGCAGCTGCTCGGCGGGCTCGTCACGGCGACGGCGGCGCTCGGCGTGCTGTTCTGGATCGACTGGCGCATCACCACGCTCATGCTCCTCTTCCTCGCCGCGATTGGCGGAGGTGTGGGCTACGCGTTCGCGAAGCTCCGCCCGATCAACCGCGAGCGGAGCATGGAGTTCGCGCGCGTGGCCGGCCGGCTGAACGAGGCCCTCGGCGGCATTCGCGTCCTCAAGGCGTACGTCGCCGAGCGGCGCGAGGACCTGATCTTCGCGCGCGGCGTGCACCGCATGCTGCGCCTCACGGAGGTGACGCTCGCCGGATGGGCCGCGGTAGGAGCGCTGACTGCGCTCGCCGTCGGTGCGATCGGCGCGACGCTCATCTTCGCGGGCGGCCGCGCCGTGCTGGGCGGATCACTGACCCTCGGCGACCTCGCAATGTACGCGCTGTTCACCGGGCTCGTCGTCGCGCCGCTCATCCAGGTGGCGCAGGTAGGGACGCAGCTCTCCGACGCGCTGGCGGGGCTCGAGCGCGCGCGCGAGCTGCTCGACGAACCGACCGAGGACGCAAGCGCCGAGCGTGGCGAGCCGCGCGAACGTCTGCGCGGTGCGGTGGAAGTGGAGGACCTGTGGTTCGAGTATCGCGTGGGCGTCCCCGCGCTCCGCGACGTGAGCTTCGCCGTCCCCGCCGGAACGACCACGGCGCTCGTCGGGCCGAGCGGATCGGGGAAGAGCACGCTGCTCGGCCTGCTCGCGGCGTTTCATCGGCCGACGCGCGGCCGCATCCGCATCGACGGTCGCGAGATCGGCGACTTCGATCTGCGGCGCTACCGCGCGCAGCTCGGTCTCGTGCTGCAGGACACCTTCCTGTTCGACGGGACCATTCTGGAGAACATCCGCTACTCGCGCCCCGACGCGACGCTGCCCGACGTGCAGCGCGTCGCTCGTGTCGCGCACTGCGACGAGTTCATCGAGCGGATGCCCGAGCGCTACGAGACGGTGGTCGGCGAGCGCGGCGTGAAGCTCTCCGGGGGTCAGAAACAGCGCGTGGCGATCGCGCGGGCGCTGCTCGCCGACCCGTCGATCCTGCTGCTCGACGAAGCCACCTCGAGCCTCGACAGCGAGAGCGAGGCGATGATTCAGGAAGGTCTCGACGCGCTGCGCCGCGGCCGCACGACGTTCGTGATCGCGCATCGTCTGTCGACGATTCTCAGCGCCGATCGGATCCTCGTGCTCGACGGCGGACGGCTCGTCGAGGAGGGAACGCACGACGAGCTCCTCGCGCTCGGCGGTCGGTACGCGCGGCTGTACGATCAGCAGCAGCGCGCGGCGAGGAATCGGTTCGTGAATCAGGGAGAGGAGTTGGAGGAGCTGCGGTAGTGGGTGGTGGGTGGTGAGTGGTGGGTGACGGCCACCGCTCATGCCAACGATTTCGGCATTGGCGGCATCTCACCTGTACACGCAGTTCCGCTCCCACCGCGGCCACCTTCTCGCCGCGAGGTTCATATGCGATCGCTCATGCGGTCGTCCTGTCTCGTAGTGCTCATCGCGCTCGGCGGTCTCGCCGCCTGCGCCGGCGCTCCGATCCGCGAACGCCCCGAGGCGCGAGCCTCGTCGATGCAATTCATCGCTTCTCGTGAAGTAGCCGCGACGGCCGCCTCCAGCGCCGAGGACCTGCTGCAGCGTCGCCGCCCGCACCTGCTGCTGCCGCGCGCCCTTCACGGCCAACCGACGCGCGAAGGCACTCCGCTCGTGTATGTCGATGACGTACCTCAGGGCGGGCTAAGTGTACTGGGTCTCGTGCCCGCGCAAAGGATCTTCGACGTCCGCTACCTCACGTGGGTGGAAGCGGAGTCGCGCTTTCCAGGTCGTCATCCTGCTGGCGTCATTCTGATTCGCACGAGGTCAGCGACTCCGCCCTGATCGGAGAAGAGTTCGCGGCTGCGGGGCGAGGGTGGGGTGGTGAGTACTGGGTGGTGAGTCCTGGGTGGACGCGTCGTGAACAGCGTTGGCGGTCACCCACCACCCACCACCCACCACCCACTACCCA
>DATEOG010000214.1:0-16298 GCA_035274345.1 Gemmatimonadaceae bacterium | reverse complement strand
GTCGACGCCGGCGAAGCGCTCGCCGAGCGTGGAGGCCTCGCGATCCGACCGATCGATGGGAGCGTCCAGCGAGACCTCGGTGCTGGACATCTGCTTGGCGGCGCGGACCGCCTCGGGCGTCTCCTCGAGCAGACGGGAGATCTCGTTCTCGGTCGGGTCGCGCTTGAGGACCTGGGCGAGGATCGTCTCGGCGCGGGCGAGCCGGATGAGCTGCGAGTTCTGGTTGAGCGGGATGCGGACGCTGCGGGTCTGCTCGGCGAGGGCCTTGAGAACGGCCTGGCGGACCCACCACACGGCGTACGAGATGAACTTGACGCCCTGATCCGGATCGAACTTGCGTACCGCTTTGAGGAGGCCTTCGTTGCCGATCGCCACCAGCTCGGAGAGATCGAGGCCGTGGCCCTGGTACTTCTTCACGTACGAGATCACGAACCGCAGGTTCGCGGTGACCAACCGCTCGGCGGCGGCTTCGTCGCCCTTCTGGGCGAGTCGTGCGAGGCGCCGCTCTTCGGCGGCGTCACTGATCAGGGGTAGCTTCTGGATGTCGTGGAGGTACTGATCGAACGCGGTGGAGGGAGACGAGCGGAAATAGCCCTTGGACCTGGTCTCGGTCGCTTGCTCCATACACGCCCCTTACCTGTGCCGGAAGGTGGTCGATTGTCGCAGTCGCCGCTGACTGCGGTCCCGCGGGGGTTCAACGGGAGCGCCAGGATAATGTCGGGTCGAAAACCCGTCAACAGCGAGTTTGCCAGAATGACCCCACGCACAGATTTGTGATCGACCTAACTGCTGCAATGACAGACGTTTGTCGGTTACTCCGCGAAAGTCGGGCAGATTGGGAGTATCCGGCGGGATTGCAGGGTGTCATCGATGAGGCCGCTGTTTTGGGGCGAAACGGCTCGTAGGCGATAGTCGCGAGCGTGAAAGGGCCGGTTGGGGGACGTCCGGCGCACTGCTGAACGACTCAGCCCCGATGACAACCGGCGTGGAGTGCCCTCGAAGGAGCGTCCACGCGGGTTGTAATCGGGGCCGTCACACGACAATCAACCAACGAACCAACGTCCAACCAACGAACTCACGCCCAGCTCCTCGCCACTCACGCGCTGGGCGGCGCCGGCGGGTCTTTCATCTTGCCTCGGGTCGTGGCCATGAGCACTCCGATCCCGACGAGAACGATCGCGCCGACCACGATCCACATGGGGGGGACGTTCAGCAGGGTGGCGGCGATCGCCAGTCCGACGATCAGGATCAGGAAGCCGAGGAGATATGTGCCGAAAGAGGACATCGTATTCCGTCCGATGAGGTCGGCGACATAGGGGAGCAAGGAGCGAGCCGGTAGCGACCCGGCCGCTGGCTCAGTGGGCCGCGAGACCGCCCAGACGCCCCGTGAGCAGGGTGTCCTTGTGCGCGCCGCGTGGCCGGGCGACGAGCACCGCGATCCCCCGCTGGCGGCCGAACCGGCGGGCGTCCCGGCAGCTCGGTGTCCAGATGTCGAGGATTCCGTCGCGGATTCGGCTGCCCGTGTCGTCGACCAGGAAGCGGCCGTGGTACCGCCGGCCGATGTACAGCTCGAGGTAGCGGCCGAGCGGGAACAGCTTCGGATCGGCGGCGACGATGCCCTCGCGAACCTGGTTATCCCGGCGCGTGGTGCCCTCGAGACAGTAGGCCGTGAGCTGTACCGGAACCGCCTCCCCAATCCGCGGAGGGCGCTTCCGTGCGACCGACCAATCCCGTGCAGCGGCCCGCACGAGCGCGCCTTCCAGCCTGAGCGGAGCGGTCGGCGGCGCAGCGACCAGGACGACGGGGGCCAGCGCGATGACGGGAGCCGGTCGCTCGTCCGCACGCATGCTCATGGTCGCCGCGGTGCCGCCACAGAGCAGCGCGACGACGGCGGCGAGCGTGACGAGCGCGCCCTTTCGCTTGCGCCGGTCGCGCGGTCGCGCGACCTCGCCGGCCGCGGTCACGCCAGCACCTCGTGCACCAGCTGATCGTCGACGGGGAGCGCCCAACCCGATTCCTCGCCGGCCATGGCACCGATGCGCGCGGGCAACGCGTACTCCACGCGTCCGGCGCGCGCCTTCTTGTCCAGCCTCGTTGCGTCCACCACACTGTCCACCGAGAGCTCTCGCGGCCGCGCGACCGGCAGACCGGCCTCGCGCAGTACGCTCTCGATGCGTGCCGCCGTACCCGGCTCGGCGAGCCCCAGCCGCTCGGCGATGCGCGCTTCCAGCACCATCCCGATGGCGACGGCTTCGCCGTGCAGGAGCGCGTAGCCGCTCACGTGCTCGAGTGCGTGGCCGAGCGTGTGACCGAGGTTGAGCGTCTTCCGGCGTCCGTGCTCGCGTTCATCGGCCCGCACGACGTCAGCCTTGATCTCGACGCTGCGCGCCACCGTCTCGAGCGTCGCATCCGGCTCGGCGTCGAGCAGCGCGGGCAGCTCGGCCTCGATGCGCGCGAAGTACGCCGCGTCGGCCAGCACGCCGTGCTTGATCGCCTCGACCAGCCCGGAGCGCCGCTGCGCGAGCGGGAGTGTGGAGATGGTCTCGACATCGGCCAGCACGGCGGCCGGCGGATGGAATGCCCCGACCAGATTCTTGCCCGCGACGGTGTCCACTCCCGTCTTGCCGCCGACCGACGCGTCGATCATGGCGAGCAGCGTGGTGGGGCACTGCACTACAGGCACGCCTCGCATGAACGTCGCGGCGACGAAGCCCGCGAGATCGCCGACGACTCCACCGCCGAGCGCGACGACCGTCGTATCGCGACCGCATCCCGCCTCGAGCATGCCGTCGGTGACGCGGGCCCAGGTGTCGCGCGTCTTGTGCTCCTCACCCGCGGGCACGACGTGCACCGAGACGGGAGCGTGCGCCGCGAGCGCGAGCGTCAACGGCTCCGCGTAGAGCGGCGCGACGGCGTCGTCGCTCACGATCGCGTAGTGATGCGCCGGCGCGGCCTCGATGATGGCACGCCCGAAATGCCGGCGTAAGCCCGCGGCCACGATCACGCGATAGCTGCCCGCATCGATCTCTCGCGCGTGCCCGGCGTGACGCTCGGTCTCGGTGGACGGCGTCATGCTACCACGTCACCTCGCCGGCACCGGCGCGCTTGTTGGCGAGACGTGCGAGTGTGAAGAGCAGATCCGACAGCCGGTTCAGATAGATGACGGCCAGCGCGGGCAGCTCGATGGTGCGCTGCAGGTGCACGACACGCCGCTCGGCGCGCCGGCACACGGTACGCGCCGCGTGGAGCGCGGCGGCTTTGGGCGTGCCTCCGGGGAGGATGAACGCGCGCAGCGGCTCGAGCTCGGCGTCCGCATCGTCGATCGCCTGCTCGAGCTCCGCTATCCGATGCTCGTCGATCCGCGCTTTCTGGAGATGCTGCGCCATCTTCTCGCGATCGGGGGTGGCGAGCAGCGCGCCGATGGCGAACAGGTCGCGCTGCACGGGGACGAGCACTTCGTCGATGCGCGGCATCACCTCGACGGCGCGCGCCATCCCAATGACGGCGTTCAGCTCGTCGACGTCACCGTACGCCTCGACGCGGGGATCGTCCTTGGGAACGCGGCCGCCGCCGAACAATCCCGTGTCACCGGCGTCACCGGTCTTGGTGTAGATCTTCACGGAAGAAGTATAGCGAGAACCGAGGACGAATCGCGCGGGCGTGACTGGTTTGCGTGAGTTGGGTCGTGAGTGGTGGGTCGTGAGTTCTGGGTGAAGGCGTTCGTAGTCACCCACCACCCACTACCCATGACTCACGACCGCGGAATGCATTCCCTTGAGTATCGGTGGACGACTGGCGAACCTTCACGGATGGAACACGAGATCAAGGACATCACCATCATCGGGGGCGGGCCGGCGGGGCTCTTCGCCCTCTTCTACGCGGGAATGCGCGGGGCGACGGCGCAGATCGTGGACGCGCTACCGGAGCCCGGAGGGCAGCTCACCGCGCTCTATCCCGAGAAATACATCTTCGACGTGGCGGGCTACCCGAAGGTCCTCGCCAAGGATCTCGTGAAGGCGCTGCAGGAGCAGGCGGCACAGTTCAATCAGCCGACGCATCTTGGCCAGAACGTCACGGGACTCCACGAGCAGGACGGCCACTTCGTTCTCGAGACGGACCAGGACCGCTTTCCGACGCGCGCGATCATCATCGCGGCGGGGATCGGCGCATTCTCACCGCGACGGCTGCCACACGCGAGCGCGCACCCGTGGTACGGCCGCGGCATCTACGACGTGGTGACCGACCCGCAGGACTATCGCGACCAGCGCGTCGTGATCATCGGGGGCGGCGACTCCGCATTTGATTGGGCGACGCAGCTCGCGGGGATCGCGACGCACGTGTCGCTCGTGCACCGGAGCGACCGCTTCCGCGCGCACGGCGCCACGGTCTCGCAGTTCACCAGCGACGTCGAGGCCGGCCGGGCGTCGCTGTTCACCTTCCACGAGCTGGTCGACGTCATCGAGCACGAAGAAGGTGAGCGCTTCTCGCACATCGTGCTCAAGGACATCAAGGCCAAGACGACGCGCGAGCTCGAAGCGGACGTCGTGCTCCCGATGCTCGGCTTCGTGAGCGACATCGGACCCATCGCCGAGTGGGGGATGACGCTCCAGAAGGACGAGATCGTCGTCAATCAGGTCATGGAGACGGGACGACCGGGAATCTGGGCGGCGGGCGACGTCACGACGTATCCGGGAAAGCTCAAGCTGATCGCCTGCGGCTTCGGCGAAGCGGCGACCGCGGTCAATCAGGCGGTGCACTGGATCTACCCGGAGAAGAAGGTCGCGCCCGGGCACTCGAGCAACATGGCTATTTTCGGGCAGAAGGATGACTGACGGTTCTGGGTTATGAGTGATGGGTGATGCGTGAACGGCCTCGGGAGCCAATGGCTTTCCGAGGCCGTCACGCATCACTCACTACTCACTACTCACCACTCAACCGTCCTACTGCGCATCCTTGTTCGACACGAGCACGATCACCGGTCCGGCGTTGGCGTTGATGCCGAAACGGTTCTGCGCCGCATTCGCGTCCAAATAGCGGACTTCGACGAAGGTGAAGGTATTCATCGACGCGAGCTCCTTCAGCGGACGGAGCGGACCGTAGTCCTGCGAGAATTGCGTGGCCCCCGCCGACGGATCGTTGTACGTGGTGGGACCGCGATACACGAAGAAGTTCGGACGGAGATGACGGATGGCCGTCAGCGCGTCCCGGCTGGTGATCGCGGGATCCTGGAGCTCATCCCTCGTGATCACGAGCGGGTTCTTCTTCGGCTTGGGTTCCACGACGCGCAGCTCGTTGTCGTTCGCCTGCGAGCTTGCGCACGCGGACGACAGCACTATCAGGGCGGGAAGAACGAAGCGAGCGAGCCTCATGGTGGCACCTTCGGTTGGAAAGGGCGTCGAACTGCGTGAGTCTACTTGGCCGACAGCGTAGTCAGCACGACGATCACCGGTCCGCCGTTGGCGTTGATCCCGAACCGGTTCTGGGCATCGTTCGCGTTGAGGTAGCGGACCTCCACCAGGCTGCGCGTGTCGACCGCCGACAGCGAGGCGACCGACTGCAGCGGCCCGTAGTCCTGCGAGACCTGCACCTGACCGGCGGACGCATTGCTGAAGCTCTGCGGACCGCGGTTGCGGAAGAACGCCGGGCGCAACTGGCGGATAGCGGTCATGGCATCGACGCCCGCGATCGTCGGATCACGCAGCTCCTGCTGACTGATGACGTCGGGGTTCTTGCGAATGCGCGGCGCGGCCGCGGTGGCCTCGGTAGACGCGCTGGTGGTCTTCTGTGCGCACGCCGCCCCGAGCACGAGCAGGACGGCGAGGAAGTGACGGGGAACCAACATGAAAGACCTCGACTGAAGGAAATGAATCGGCGCGATCGCCAACGAATGAGTGGGATCAGGGGTGCCGCAACCTCAGTTTTTCGACGTTTCGCCGAGCGACGTCAGCCAGCGAGACCCCCAGTGTATCCGCCGTGATGGCGAGGCACCAGAGTGCATCGCCAAGCTCGAGCATCACCGCGTCCCGGTCCAGCGAACGGCCCTGAAAAAGGTGCTTTCGAACGTGCGACAGCACTTCCCCTGCTTCCTCGGCCAACCCCGCGGAGGCGTCCAGGAGCCGCTGGTCTTCGGTGAGGGCGAGGTTGATCGTGCGCCTCGCCTCCGACTGATACCCGGCCAGTGTGACCACGTTCTCGAAGGGTTCCGTCACGCGTAGGTCACTCGCGGATCGGCCTTCGCGTAGGCCAGGTCGGTGATCAGGTTCACGAGCACGAACACGGCCGAGAGAAAGAGCACCGAGCCCTGAATGGCGGGCAGGTCGCGCCGCGCAATCGCGTTGACGACGTACCGGCCGATGCCGGGCCAGGAGAAGATCGTCTCGGTCAGGATGCTGCCGGTGAGATACGCACCGAAATCGAGACCGAGCACGGTGATGATCGGGATGAGCGCGTTGCGGAGCGCGTGGCGCACGACGACGACGCGCTCGCCGAGCCCCTTGGCGCGCGCGGTTCGCACGTAGTCCGCACCGAGCGAGTCCAGCATCGCCGAGCGGGTCATGCGCGCGAGAAACGCGATCGATCGCATCCCGAGCGCGAGGGCGGGCAGCACCAGGTAGCGCGCACCGCCGAAACCCGATGGCGGCAGCCAGTGCAGCGTGACGGCGAAGAGCAGGATGAGCAGCAGGCCGACCCAGTACACCGGGAAACTGATCCCGAGATACGCGAGAGCGAGACCGAACCGGTCGATCGCACCGCCGGGGTTCCGGGCGCTCAGGACGCCGAGTGTCACGCCGCAGATCGTCGCGAGCAGCATGGCCGCCCCGGCGAGCTGCAGCGTCTTGGGAAACCGCTCCACGATATCGCGTCGGATGGGTCGGTTCGTGATGTACGAGCGCCCGAGGTCTCCCTTCGCGATTCCGGCGACGTAGTGGCCGAACTGCACTGGGAGGGGATCGTCGAGCCGGAGCTCGGCGCGCAGCCGTGCGATCGTCTCCTCGTCGGCGCGCTCACCCACCATCGCCATCACCGGATCGCCCGGGGCGACGTAGAGCAGCAGGAACGCGATGACCAGTACGCCGAAGAGCGTGGGGATGGCGAGCAGCAGTCGCCGCAGAATGAATGCGCTCACGGCCGCTCCTCGCGCGAAGCGAGCTTACCGTTCGCGGCCGCGGTGGTCGTGACGGTGGTCCACGGCTGTCCGTTGAAGATCACCGGCGGCTCGAATCCCTTGATCCACGGCTGAACGGCGTACAGCTCACTATAGAACCAGAGGAAAATCATCGGTGCGTCGCGGAAAGCGACCTTGTCGGCCTCGGTGTAGAGTGCGACACGCTTTGCCTCGTCCGGCTCGCGGCGGGCGAGCGTCACGAGCGAATCGAACTGCGCGTTGGCGTAATACGACACGTTGCCGCCCACGCCCTTGTTCGCGCTGTGCAGCAGCGGGTACAAAAAGTTCTCCGCGTCCGGGTAGTCGGCGTACCAGTCCTTGATGAACAGATCCGCGCGCCCTTTGCGCGCGGCTTCGCGCGCGGCCGCGCTCTCCCGCTGGACGACCTTCACGCGGACGCCGGACAGCTTGAGGTACGCCTGCAGCGTCTCGGCGATGCGGACGTAGATCGGGTTCGTGGACGTCCAGAGCTCCAGATCGATCCCGTTCGGGTGGCCCGCCTCGCGCAGGAGCTGGCGGGCGCGCGTGGTGTCGAACTGATAGCCGATGCGGGTCTTGTCGCTGCCAGGAAGCGACGATGGAATCACTCCGGCCGCCAGCTCGCCGCGGCCGGCGATGAGATTGCGCACGATGCGCTGCCGATCGACCGCGTAGTTGAGCGCCTGTCGCACCCGCACGTCGGCGAGAGGCCCGCGCGTGGTGTTGATCGCGACGTACACGAGCTGGAGCGACGGCGTCGAGGCGAGCAGCTTCCGACGCTCGGTGTCCTCCTGCCAGTCGGCGATCTCCCCCTGCGGGATCTGGAGGACGTCGACGTTGCCACTTTGGAACTCCGCCACCGCCGTGCTCGGCTCGGCGATGATGCGCGCCTTCAGTGAATCGGCGCGGGGACGGCCGCCCCAGTAGCTCTCATTGGGCGCGAAGAGCAGGTAGTCGTCGTGCTTCCACTCGACGAGCTTCCACGGTCCGGTGCCGACCGGACGTTCGCCGAACCCTTCAGCGACCCGCTCGGGTGCGACCGACGCCACCGGCATGGCGAGCAGCTTGGGGAAGATGGCGAACGGCTCCTTGAGCCGTACGACGAGCGTCGAGTCGTTCGGTGCCGAAAGCCCCTGGATGCCGGTGGCCTTTGCGTCGGCGTACTCCTTCGCGCCCAGAATCGGGTAGAGGGGCCATCCGCGACCGCCGCGCACCTTCGGGTCGAGCACGCGCTGCCAGCTCGCCAGCACCTGGCGGGCAACGAAGGGGGTCCCGTCCGTGAAGGTGACACCGCGGCGCAGATGGAAGGTGTAGGTCAGCCCGTCGGGCGACGTCTCCCAGCTCGTGGCGAGGGCGGGGATGACCCGCGCATCCGGGGTGAACCGGGTGAGCCCGTCGAACAGGTAGGCGACCGCCCGGCCGGTCGGCACGTCGGTGGAGAGAGCGGGGTCGAGCGACCGCGGATCGTAATTGTCACGCGAGTCGACGAGGGTGCGCCGCTCGGTACCTCCACCGCCCCCACCGCAAGCCGTGGCGAGGAGCGCGAGGAGCAGAGCGAGGGAACGGCGCATGACGTTCTGGCGTAAGCAGTTGACAGCCGAGAGAAGGCGCGAGAACTTACCCGCGCCGCTGAGCAGCGTCAAACGTCAACGCGCCCGCCGGAAGCGACGCGCCGCGCGCACGTCGCGCTACGAGCCGCTGCGCTTCCGCAAGCTGCAAGTTGCGTCCCTTCCCCCTCCCGTCCGCTCGCCGGCAGTCATGAGTCGACCATCCAAGGCCCGGTCGCCGCGCCCGACGGCGCGCCTCCAGGGTTACGTGTATCGGCGCCCTCTGAGCGTCAGCGAGCTGCTTCCCGCGATCGGTGTGGGGGTCGCCGCCGGTGTCGCGGCGTTCTATGTCGCGCGCCTGTTCCTTCAGCGCACGCCGCTGCTGCCTGAGGAGCGACGGCTCGGCAAGCACCACGCGTCGGGCGGGGGGCCTCGCGCGGCGTGAGGGATGGCGGTCGCCGGCGGCGCGCGCGCGGGTGGTGGCGCGGTGCCCTGACTGCCGCGCTGCTGTCGCTGCCATCCGCCCTGGCGGCACAGAGCTCGGAGTGCGACCCCGGCGAGCGCGAGGTTCGCTCGCTCAAGTTCCGCGGGAACGACGCATATCGCGGCAGCGAGCTCGCGCTCCGGGTGGCGACCACGCCGTCGAGCTTCGCGCGCCGGACCTTCCGCGTCTTCGGCAAGCGCCGCTGCCTGGACAGCGACGAGCTGCGTCTCGACGTCGGACGCCTGCGTCTCTTCTATAATCGGCACGGCTACTACTCCGTCGCGGTCGACACCAGCGTCGTCGCCAACTCCGACAGCAGCCTGCGGGTGACGTTCCTCATCACCGAGGGACCACCCGTACTGGTCGACACGCTGCGAATCACCGGGCTGGACTCGATCACCGGGCCGATCGCCTCCACGAACGAGCTCGACCTTCGTCCCGGTGTCGTGTTCGATCGAACCCGCCTGCAGGCGGCGATCGACTCGATCAAGACGCGGCTGCGAGACAACGGCTTTCCACGCGCCGACGTGGCGGCGAGCTACACGGTTTTCGACACGATCGGGCACCGCGCCCGTGTGGCGCTCGAGGTGATCCCCGGTCAGCGCGCGACGATCGGCGAGATCCGGGTGTTCAACGATCCGCTGCCCGGTGCGCCGCGACGGCTCAGTGATTCCACGATACTGCGGCTGCTCAGCGTGAGCGCCGGCGATGAGTACAGCGAGCACGATCTCGCCGACGCGCAGCGGGAGCTCTATCAGAGCGATCTGTTCCGCCACGTCGAGGTTCGGCTCGCGCCGGACAGCGTGCAGCCGAAGACCGACTCGACGCACGTGGCGGTCGACGTCGAGCTGCGAGAGAACTTCGTGCGGCAGGTGGACACCGAGGTGGGGTGGGCGGTGCTCGACTGCTTCAAGGGTCGCGCGCTGCTCGTCGACAAGAACTTCCTGGGTGAAGCGCGGCGGCTGGAGCTGACGGCACAGGTGTCCAAGATCGGCCACGCCGAGAACACGCGATTCGCCGACGGCAAGCTCTGCTCGTCGGACATGGACAAGGATCCGTTCAGCAGCGAGGTGAACTATTTCCTGAGCAGCACCTTCCGGCTGCCGACGCTGTTCGGCCTGCGCGGTTCGCCGGCCATCTCGGTGTACAGCGAGCGGCGCGGGGAGTATCAGGCGTTCCTGCGCACGACGGTGGTCGGTGGCGAGGCGTCGCTGACGCGCGACCTGCGGCACGAGCTGCCGCTCCGCCTGGCGTACTCGCTCGAATACGGCCGCACCGACGCGCAGCCGGCGCTGCTGTGCGCCGTGTTCAACCGCTGCGACAGCGAGTCGCGCGAGCTGCTCACCGGGAAGAACCGCCCACTCGCGGTCTTGAGCGCACACCTGGACCGTCTGCGCGCCGACAACCCCGTGAACCCGCGTTCGGGCACGACGCTGCGGCTCGACCTGCGGGGCGCCGCGAAGGAGATCGGCTCCGACGACGACCTGCAGTTCATCAAGGGTCTCGCCGACGGATCGTATTACCGGCCGGTATCACCGGGCGTGACCTTCGCGGCGCGGCTGCGGGTCGGGAGCGTGCTCGGTCGCAACTTCTCGTTCGGGGATACGGTGGGATTCGTCCCTCCCGAGGAGCGCCTCTACGGCGGCGGTGCGGCGAGCGTACGCGGCTTCCAGCAGAACGAGCTGGGCGACCTGATCTACATCGCCGAGGGCGCGCCCCGTCAAACGCCTCCGTCGCCGACGGCGGCGGACACCGTGTTCTTCGAGGACACGACGGGGGAGTTCCAGCGCGTCGTGCCGGTCGGCGGGAACTCATTGATCGTGGCGAACCTCGAGCTACGCTTCCGCAGCGCGATCTATCCGGAGCTGATCCAGTACACCGTATTTCTCGACGGCGGCAGCGTGTGGAACCGCGGGTTCGCCGGCAACGGCGTGCCGGCGCTGTCCACCTTCTCCCTGAAACGGCTGCGTTGGACACCTGGCGTCGGGGTACGCGTCTTTACTCCGGTGGGCCCCTTTCAGATGAACGTGGGGTACAACCCGTACCCGAGGCCCGCCGGCGCGATGTTCTACGATCAGGCACCGAACGCCGAGGGGTTCGCGCCGCTGTTCTGCGTGAGCCCGGAGAACCAGATCCCCGCGGTGCGACTTCCCAACGGCGGCTACGAGCAGATATCGGGAGGCAGCTGCCCCGCGACGTACAATCCTCCGCAGAAGAGAACGTTCTTCCAACGGCTGACCTTCACCTTCTCCATCGGTCCCGATTTCTGAGCCGCGCGCCACCCGGATGAGCCGACGTCGCTTCATCGCGATCGTCAGCCTGTGCGTGCTCGTCCTGCTCGGGACGGTCGTGCTGGGCACCGGTGTGTTCATCACGCGCTCGGACTATGGACGCGACTGGCTGCGGCGGACGATCCAGGCGCAGCTCGCGGGGGCGGTGAAGGGGAAGGTGCACCTCGGTCAGATCAGCGGCGGCTTCCTCACCGGCGTCACGATCGACTCCGTGGAGCTGCGCGACGATCAGGATTCGCTGTTCGCCGCGCTGGGCCAGGTGCGCGTGAAATACGATCCGCGCGACCTCGTGGACCGACGCATCCATCTGCAGCGCGTCGACGTGCGGGGCGTGCACGTCGTACTGCGCCAGAATCGCGACTTCAGCTGGAACTTCAAGCGGATGTTCAAGCAGTCGGGTCCCCCGAAGCCGAAGGGACCGGAGCGCGGATTCGGCGACTTCGTGGTGATCGACTCGGTGCATCTCCGCAACGCACAGATGCGACTGACGATGCCGTGGCATCCCGACGACACGCTGCGCGGCGTGAAGCGCGACAGCGCCATCCGGATGAACCTGGCGCGAAAGGACCACGAGGTTCGCCGCACGGGCGACGGATTCTCCGTGAACTATCGGTGGACCGACGCATACGTCGCCGTGTCGCACATGCGTATCGCCGATCCGGACAGCGCCGCACGCCTGTTCCAGATCGACACGCTGCACGCGGTGGAAAGCGTGCCGACGTTCAAATGGCGCAACGTGAAGGCGACCGTGCGCCAGCTCGGCGACTCCGTGTGGATCGACGCGCCGCACTTCGACCTGCCGGCGTCGACCGGTCACGCGGCCGGCAAGGTCGTGTGGGGAAGCGATCTGCCGGTGCGCTACGCAATCCGCATCTGGGGCGACTCCGTGTCGCTCAACGACGTGGCGTGGGTCTATCCGACGCTCCCCCGCACGGGGGGCGGCACGATGATCCTCGACATCAAGAACGAGCGGAACCTGAAGCAGCTCGACTACGCCATCACCGACATGGACGTGCGCACCACCAAGTCGCGGCTGCTCGGCGACATCACGTTCGAGGTGGGCGGTCCGGTGCTCGCCGTGCACGACGTGAAGATGCGCGCCGATCCGGTCGACTTCGATCTGCTGCGCACGCTGAACGGCAAGCCGTTCCCAGCGGACTGGCAGGGAACGATCACCGGGACGGTCAACGCGCGCGGCGGCCCGCTGACGAACTTCTTCGTCGACGCCGCCGACGTCACCTTCCGCGACAAGCACGTGCCGGGGGCGGAGTCGAAGCTGAAGGGACGGGGCGAGCTGGACATCCTGTTCCCCGCGTTCACCGCCTTCCACCGCTTCACCGCCCAGACGGAGCGTCTCGACCTCCGCACACTCGTCGCGATCTATCCCGCGTTTCCCCGCGTGACGGGAATCGTGAGCGGCAGCGCGGTGCTCGACTCGTCGTGGCTCGACGTGCGCGTCTCGAACGCGAACCTGACGCACACCGACGGTCCGGACGAGCCGACGCGCATGACCGGGGGCGGGCGCATCACGTACGGCGAGAAGTTCATGGGCTACGACCTCGCGCTGGAGGCGCAGCCGCTGTCGTTCAATACGCTCGGACGTTCGTATCCCTTGCTGCCGCTGCGCGGTACGTTCGCCGGCCCGATCAACGTGAAGGGGATCGCGCCGACGCTGGAGGTGACGGCGGACCTCACCGGCGCCGCCGGACGGATCACCTACGTCGGCGCCGCCGACGCCGATTCGATCGACGGCTACGGCGCGCGCGGCAGCGGCACGTTCGAGAACCTCGACGCCGCGGCGCTGGTCGGCCGCGCGACGCCGACTTCCCGGCTGGCCGGCACGTACCAGGTGGACCTCACGGGCGATTCGCTGTCGAACCTCGTCGGCTCGCTCGGCGTGGAGCTCGGACGCTCCGAGGTGGACGGCGTCCGCTACGCGGGGGGCGTGGCGCGTGCCCGGTTCGATGCGGGGATCGTACACGTCGACACGCTCCGGCTCACGGGCGACGTCGGCACGCTCGTCGCGCGCGGCTCTCTCGGCCTCACGCGTCCCACGGCGAACGACTCGCTCGTCGTCACGATGACGGTGGACTCGCTGGGCGGACTACGCCGCTACCTCGGCGTCGCGCCCGCATCGGCCGGCGACAGCGCAGCGGCGCTCGACTCGCTCATGGGCACGCTGCGCTCGCGGCTCGTCGTCCGGGGATGGCTCGATTCGCTCGACGTGAGCGGCACGCTCGAAGGGAGCGACCTGCTCGCGCGCGCACAGCGCGTGCGCGGCGTGCGGGGCACCGTCGCCGTCCAGCAGTTGAAAGGGCGTGCCACGGGCACCGTGGTGCTGCGCGCCGACACCGTCACCGCGGGCGGGATCCGCGTCGAGGCGGCGACCCTCGCCGCGCGCATCCTCGACAAGGGGCGCGCGCTCTTCTCGGCGTCGGGCACCGCCGCAAACGGCACGGCGCTGCGCGCGAGCGGAGAGTACGCGGCCGTGGCCGACAGTACGGACGTTCGGCTCGATACGCTGGACATCACCATCGGCAAGTCGAAATGGGCTCTGCTGCTACCGATGCGCGTGCGGAACACTCCGACGACGCTCACCGTGGACACGTTGCTGCTCGGCGCGGGCACGGCGCGGCTCGCCGCCTCGGCGAACATCCCGGCGAACGCACCGGTGCGCGGGCATCTGCGCGCCGACGGGATGCCGCTGGCCGACATCGGCGTGTTGGCGCAGCTCAAGTCGCCGCTCGCGGGACGGCTTGGCTTCGACATGGACATCACCGGCACCCGCGCCAAGCCCATTCTGAGTCTCACCGGCGCCGCGGACTCGCTCATCGTGGGCGGCCTGTCCGCGGAAGCGATGCGCGTCTCGGGACGGTACGCGGCTGATCGCGCGGCGATGGACGCCACGCTGGTGCGCGGCGGACGCTCGATTCTCGAGGCGAGCATCGACTATCCCGTGTCGGTCACGCTGTTCACGGCCAAGCCGGCCGGGGACTCGCTGCGCGGACGCATCCACGCCGACAGCGTGGACCTGGCGCTCGTCGAAGCGCTCTCGCCCAAGCTGAAGAACGCGACCGGCCGGCTCGCCCTCGACCTGGCGGTGAGCGGTGAGCCGAAGCGTCCGCACGTCGGGGGGATCGCCACCATCCGGAGAGGGACGATCGACATCCCGACCGTGGGCGTGCGCTTCGCCAACATCGACATGCAGCTCAACGTCGACCCTCGCAGCGACTCACTCGCCGTCGAGCAGCTTCGGTGGACGAGCCCAGCGAGCAGCGGCATGGCATCGGTCGTCGGGTCGGTCGTGTTCCGGGACCTCAAGAACCCGCGCATCGACCTGCGACTGGACGCGAAGTCTCTGCGCGCGGTCGACAAGAGCGGGCTCGCGCGGCTGGACGTATCCACCGGCGCGGCTGGGTTGACGCTCGGCGGCACGATGGAGAATGCGCGACTCAGCGGCGAGATGGTCGTCGACCGCGGGACGATCTACATCCCCGAGCTGGTCAACAAGCGCCTCGAGGATTTCACGCAAGAGGAGTTCGCCGAGCTGTTCGACACGACGGACGTGCGCAACCGTTCGCTGATGCCGCAGCCACCCGCGCGGCTCGTGGAGAATCTCCGACTGGACGGTGTGTCGGTGAGCCTCGGCGACGAGGTGTGGCTGCGTTCGGCGGAAGCGAACATCAAGCTCGGCGGATCGCTCAACGTGACGCGGGCGCGGGACGTGCGCGAGACGCGGCGGTCGTCGCTTGGACGCGGCTCGAGCGAAGAGCCCGTGTACCGACTCGCGCTCAGTGGCGCACTGAGCGCCGACCGGGGCACGTATACGCTCGATTTGGGCCTGGTACAGCGCGACTTCCAGGTGCAGTCGGGACGCATCACTTTCTTCGGGTCGGCCGACTTCAACCCGAGCATCGACGTCAGCGCGCTCTATCGCGTCAAACAATCGCGCCGCGCAGACATCGACGTGAAGGCACGCATCGTCGGGCCGTTCTATCCGCAGCCGACGCTCGAGCTGTCGAGCGATGACTCGTTCCTTTCGCAGACCGACCTCGTGTCGTACCTCGTGACGGGTCGGCCGATCGCGGAGCTGAACGCGGCGAGCACGCAGGCGACGCAGGCTGCGCTGGACGTGCTGCTGCCGACCACCAGCGCGGTGCTCAGCCGCGCCCTGCGCGACCAGTTCGGAGGCTGGTTCGACATGTTCCAGATCCAGACCGGCTCGGCGGACGACGTCGCGACCGCCGCAAGCGCGGGAACGAGTGCGCAAGACAACTTCCGGAGCGTACTGTCGGGCACGCGGCTCGGGGGCGAGAAGCAGATCAGCGACCGGCTCTTCCTCAGCTTCAGCACGGGACTCTGCCCGTTCGGCAGCAACGAAAAGGATCAGCAGGGTGTTGCCGGGTTCGTGAACTCCATCGAGGGGAAGTTGGAATACCGATTCCCCCTCATCTCGCCGAACCAACTCTCGCTGCGAGCGGGCCGCGAGCCGGCGGCGGCCGCGCTCCGGTGCGACGCGCAGAGTGTGCGTGGCTTCGTGGCTGCTCCCCAGCAGTGGGGCTTCTCGCTCTTCCGCTCCTGGTCCTTCTGACGACGCGCGTCCTCCTCATCGCCAATCCGGCCTCACGTCGCGGCGCGCGGCTCATCGGCCGCGCCGTCGCAGCGGTGAAGCGTTCCGGCGCGTCGATCGAGGTGGAGACCACGGAGCGTTCCGGCCATGCGGCGGAGATCGCGGCGGCGCGCGGCGGCCAGTTCGACATCGTGCTGACTCTCGGCGGCGACGGCACGGCGATGGAGGTGGCCGGTGCGCTCGCATGGACCGAGACGCCCAT
>DATEOG010000213.1:0-3328 GCA_035274345.1 Gemmatimonadaceae bacterium | reverse complement strand
CGCTGCCGGTATGGGTCTGCTCGACGAACGCCGAGCATCTCGACGTGCTCGGAAGCTACGCAGAGCTGAGCGACCGCACGGGCGCGCCGAAGCGCGCGGACTTCGATCCACACAAGCCGAACGTGGACGAGCATGCGTGGGCGTGTCGCGAGGCCGGCTGCAGCGGCACGATGCGCCGCACGCCCGAGGTGATCGACACCTGGTTCGATTCGGGGTCGATGCCGTTCGCGCAGTGGCACTATCCGTTCGAGCATCGAGACGCACTCGCGTCGCGCTATCCGGGCGACTTCATCGCCGAGGGACTCGACCAGACGCGCGGGTGGTTCTACTCGCTGCTGGCCATCGCGACGGGGCTGGGCGACGCGCTCCCGAATAACGGAAGCGACACGGCGGCGCCGTATCGCTCCGTCGTCGTGAACGACCTCGTGCTCGACGCCGAGGGCCGCAAGATGTCGAAGAGCCGCGGCAACGTGGTCGATCCGTGGGCGGTGTTCTCGCGCCATGGCGTGGACGCGGTGCGGCTCTTTCTCGTCAGCAGCAGCAAGGTCTGGGAGCCGCGCTCGTTCGACGAGAATCTGATCCGTCAGGGCGCGGGGCGCTTCCTGCTCACGCTGAAGCACATCTATAGCGGGATGTTCGCGCAGTACGCGAACTTCGGCTGGTCGCCGTCGTCGGCCGATCCGGCGCCGGCGGACCGTCCGCTGCTGGACCGGTGGATCCTGTCGCGCCTCGCGACGGTGGAGCGCGCGGTCGACGAGGCGCTGCTCGACTACGACGCGACCGTCGCGGTGCGCGCGCTGCTCGAGTTCGTGGACGAGGACGTCGCGAACTGGTACGTGCGTCAGTCGCGCAAGCGGTTCTACGACGTCGATACCGCCGACAACCGCGCCGCGTTCGCGACGCTCCACGAGGTGCTGGTGGTCGTCTGCCGGCTGCTCGCGCCGTTCGCCCCGTTCGTGACCGACTGGTTACATCGCGAGCTCACGGGCGAGTCGGTCCATCTCGCATCCTTCGTCCGCGAAGGCAGCGCAAAGTCCGATCAGCCGCTCGAGGCGCAGATGGCGAGCATTCGCACGCTCGCGACGCTTGGACGCGCGGCGCGGGAGCAGGCGGGGATCAACGTGCGACAGCCGCTGTCGCGTCTGGTGTGCGTCGCGCCGAAGATGAGCGAGGCGGCGTTGGCGCCGCTACTCCCGATACTCGCGTCGGAGCTCAACGTGAAGCGCGTCGAAGTCGCGACGAGCGCCGATGCGCTCGTCACGCTCGAGGCGAAGGCGAACTTCCGTTCGCTCGGCAAGAAGTTCGGCAAACAGACGCCGCTGGCGGCCGAAGCCGTTGCGAGCTTCACGAGCGAGCACCTGCGCCGGTTCGAGCAGGGCGAGGAGCTGAGCGTGACGGTGGATGGGGACACGCACACGATCACGGCGGACGATCTGACGATCGTGCGTCGCGCCTCGGGCGCACTGGTGGTGCAGGAAGAGCACGGATACTTCGCGGCGATCGACCCGGCGATGACTCCCGAGCTCAGGCAGGAAGGGATGGCACGAGAGCTCATCAGTCGGGTACAGCGTATGCGCAAGGACGCCGGTCTGGCCGTGAGCGACCGGATCCGTGTCGTGATCGGCGGCGACGCCGAGCTGGTGGAGGCGGCGACCACGCACCGGGACTGGATCGCGAGCGAAGTGCTCGCGACCGAGATCGTATTGGGTAATGCGCGAGAAGGGGAAGGCACCATGCTGGCGAGGCAACGGGTGGATCTCGACGGGATCCGCGCGGACCTCGCCCTAACCAAGGACGAGTAGCGATGCCCACGTCAGAAAACGCGGCCAAGAAGTCGAAGCCGATGTCCAAGAAGCTGCTCCAGCACTTCGAGAAGCGGCTGATGGAAGAACGCCGCCGCGCGGTGAAGGAGCTGGGTAACTATGGGGAGGCGTTCGGAGCGACGTCGCAGGAGTCGGACGGCGATCTGAGCAGCTATTCGTTCCACATGGCCGATCAGGGAACCGACGCGATGGAGCGCGAGAAGGCGTTTCTGTTCGCGAGTCAGGAGGGACGGTTCCTGTGGCACATCGACGAGGCGCTGCGGCGACTCTATCGGTCGCCCGAGACGTTCGGCAAGTGCCACAACTGCGGCAACGACATCGCGTTCGAGCGGCTGGATGCGCTGCCGCATGCGCGCTACTGCATCCAGTGCAAGCAACGCGAGGAAGATGCGAAGTCGAAGTAAGGGCATGCTGTTCTGGCCCGTGCTGCTCGCGGTGCTCGTCGTCGACGTGATCACGAAGGCGATCGCCGAACGCAATCTGCTGCGGGGGATTCCGTACGAGGTGCTGGGGAACACGGTGCAGCTCAAGCTCGTGTACAACCCTGGTGCCGCATTCGGACTGAACCTCGGGCCGCAGTCGCGCTGGATCTTTGCCGTGCTCACGATCCTGGCGCTCGTGATCCTCGGCCGCCTCTATCGCTCGACACACACCGCCCACACGGCGCGCGTGACGGCTCTCGCGCTCGTGTGCGCGGGCGCAGTCGGCAACCTGATCGATCGTCTGCGGTCGTTCTTCGGCGTCGTCGACTTCATCGACGTGGGCATCGGCGATTCACGCTGGCCGACGTTCAACGTCGCCGACATGGCGGTGAGCATCGGCGCCGGTTTGCTGGCGTGGGTGCTGTGGCAGGAGGATCAGTCAATGCAGGCCACGGTGCCCGCCGTGTCGCCGGTGGCCGTTCCCGCGTCGGCGTCCGGCGGCGAGCCGGGCGACCTCGTCTGACCGCGCCGCCACCGCCGGAGCGCAGCAGCGCACGGCTGTTCTGGGGCACTGCCGGCACGGTGATCGTGATCGATCTGATCACCAAGCTGATGGCCGAGCGATACCTCATGCCGCGCTACGTGCCGCATCGGGTCATCGGCGACTTCGTGCGGTTCACGCTCGCGTACAATCCCGGCGCGGCGTTCAGCATGTCGCTCGGCCCGTACTCGCGGTACATCTTCGGCCTGTTCGCCGTCATCGCACTCGTCGTGCTCTGGCGGCTCTATCGGCTGGCGGGACCGGCGCAGCGCTCGGGTGACCGGGTGAGAATTCTCGCCCTCGGCCTGGCATGGGGTGGCGCGGCGGGGAATCTCGTCGATCGCATCCGATCGCCCCTCGGCGTCGTGGACTTCATCGACATCGGGCTCAGCTCGTGGCGGTTCTGGACGTTCAACGTCGCCGACTCCGCGGTGACGGTCGGCGCGATCGTGCTGGCCTGGTCGCTGTCGCGTGAGGAGCGGGAGGAGCGGCACGCGCGGGAGGCGACGGCTCAGGCACCGGCGGCGGCACCGCACGCTGCG
>DATEOG010000212.1:0-8772 GCA_035274345.1 Gemmatimonadaceae bacterium | reverse complement strand
TCGTGATTCGGCTGAGTGCGGACCGGCCCGGCAGCCTCTCGTTCGTGTTGAAGCCGACGAGCGCGCACCGCTGGCACCACCGCAAGGCGATCGACGGCGACCAGCTCTCGATGCAGGGCATCGTGGAGGACGGTGTGATCGGGTTCGAGGCGCGGCTCCTCGTTCGTGCCGAGGGCGGCGAGACTGCGTTCACCGACAGTTCCGCCACCGTGCGCGGAGCGACGTCGGCGACGGTGCTGCTCGCGGGCGCCACGAACTTCGTGAGCTATGCGGATGTCTCGGCCGATCCGATCGCCCGCAACGACTCGACGATAGCCCGCGTGCGTGGCAAGCGATTCGACGGGATGCTCGCCGCGCACGTGGCGGATCAGCAGGCGCTGTTCCGACGTGTTCGGCTCACGCTCGGGAGCGCCGGAGCGCCGGACGTGCCGACCGATCGGCGCGTGCTTCGAGCGAAACAGGTCGCGGATCCGGGACTCGACGCACTGCTCTTCGACTATGGACGGTATCTCCTGATCGCGTCGAGCCGCGCGGGCGGACAGCCGGCGACGCTGCAGGGCCTCTGGAACGACAGCAACACACCGCCGTGGGACAGCAAGTACACGGTGAACATCAACACGGAGATGAACTACTGGCTCGCCGAGCCGGCGAATCTCGCCGAGCTCACCGAGCCGCTGTTCCATCTCCTGCGCGACGTCGCCGTCTCCGGTCGCGCGACCGCGCGCGAGCACTACGGCGCACGAGGCTGGGTGCTTCACCACAACACGGATCTGTGGCGTGGGACCGCACCGATCAACAACTCCAACCACGGCATCTGGCCGACGGGAGGTGCGTGGCTCGCGCAGCATCTGATGATGCACTGGGAGTACGGGGGCGATCGCGCCTTCCTGCGCGACACGGCGTACCCGGTGATGCGCGACGCCGCACTCTTCTTCCTCGACCAGCTGAGCGTCGATCCGCGATCCGGACGGCTGGTGTCGGGCCCGTCGAACTCGCCGGAGCAGGGCGGGCTCGTGATGGGGCCGACGATGGATCACGCGATCATTCGCGACCTGTTCAGCTCCGTGATCGAGGCGGGGTCGACGCTGGGAATCGATGCGCCGCTTCGCGCGCAGCTTGCAGACGCGCGTGCGAGGATCGCACCGAATCAGGTCGGACGACTGGGCCAGCTGCAGGAATGGCTGGAGGACCGTGACGACTCGACGAACGAGCACCGGCACGTGTCGCACCTGTGGGGCTTGCACCCAGGACGCGAGATCACCGCACGAGGAACACCACAGCTGTACGCCGCAGCGCGGCGATCACTGACCTTTCGCGGTGACGGGGGAACGGGGTGGTCGATGGCCTGGAAGATCAACTTCTGGGCTCGACTGCACGACGGCGATCACGCACATCGGCTGCTGGCCAACCTGCTCACGCTCACCGGCAGCAAGGCGACGGAGTACAGGGGCGGGGGCGTGTACCCGAACCTCTTCGACGCGCACCCGCCGTTTCAGATCGACGGCAACTTCGGCGCGGCCGCCGGAATGATCGAGATGCTCGTGCAGAGTCACGCCGGCGAGATCGAGCTGCTCCCGGCGTTGCCCTCGGCGTGGCCCGTCGGGCAGGTGAGCGGGCTGCGCGCGCGTGGTGGGTTCGACGTCACGCTGTCGTGGCGCGACCGTCGGCTCGTCGAGGCGACCGTGATCTCCCGACTCGGCAATCCGCTGGTGGTTCGCTACGGCGACGATGTTCGTCGGTACTCCACGACGCGCGGTCAGCGCATCGTCCTGCGCTTCTGAGTCGACGTGTCGCGCTCGGCGCTAGCGCACGCATGCTCGAGAGTTTCGGCTAGCGAATTCCGAATCGAGAATGCCAAAAACGCCGAAGGTCCCTCGCCGATGTTTTGACGGGGGACCTTCGTCCGCGTCGCCGGCTTTCGCCGGTCAGCGCGACTCAGGAACGGTGATACACGTTGGTGGCGTCGCCACCTCCCGCTGGGCCACCGCCCTGCGTGAGCTCGCGGAGACTCCCGAACCGCTTCACTTCCGGCTTCTCGTACATCTCGACTCCTTGTGGCGATCGGTGCTTCGAGGCTCAGTAGCTAGCCGAGCGACGTCAAACTCGGAACGTGCACGCGGGAGAGGCTGCCATTCCCATGCCATTGGCGCACGGATGGGACGGCAACACGGCGAAGCGAGCACGACGAATGGGAAAGAGAAACCAGTATGTGACCTTGGTCCCGTCTCGACAGTTTGGGCAAGGGGAGAACTTTCCCATGTATTGGCCACCGACTTGCGTACGAGCCCGACGCATGTTTGGGTTGGGTTCTGACGCGGAGTTCGAGACGTGCGCGCGTCTGTTCGAGCGCAAGGAACGAGCGAGGCGAGGTAAGGAACTTGGAACGTGAATATTCGCAGATGACGGCAGGCGCGCGGTTCGAAGGTGAGGCGGAGATCGATGTGCGGCTGACGGGATTGGTCCCGCGGCTGACGTCCCCGTCACGACACAACAGCGAGCTCGTGGACATCTGGTTCGGCATCGAGCGACGCCAGCGGACGTACGAGTGGGACGAAGCATTCACCCGCGTGGCGGAAGGGTGGCGGCCGGATCCCCGACATCAGAGTTACTTCGCGCTCTTCTCGCATCCGTCGAGCAGCGCATTGGTCGTCGCGAGGCAGGTGAGTCCGGATCGAACGATCTGGCGCGAGATCGAGGTCGAGGCGCAAGCGCTCGTGAGCCGCGTCAATCGCGCCGTCGAGGATCAGCGGACTCCCCCGGTGCAGATGCGCCGGCCGGGCACCCAGAACCTCCGGAGGCGTGGAGTGACGAGGGATTGGTTTCCGCGCAGCTGGCTCAGCGCGGCGGCACAGGTCCTTCGCGGTCTGGTGCCCAAGCCGAGCATCCCCGTATCGCCGAGCTCTTCGAGCGGCGTTCGCTGATCTGGCTGCAGGACGACTCCGGCACTCGGAAGGGCCGGCGCGTCAGTCCCGCAGCTCGATCACTCGGGTGCTCGCCACGACGCTCCCGTCGGCACGGATGAGGCCGACGGTGATGCGGTACTTGCCCGGCGACTGATTCGCCAGATCGAGCGAGATGGCGCGTGAGATCACCTGGCCGGGCGCCGCGGGCCGCGCGTCGTTCCAGCGCAGTCGAAGTGGATTGTCCGGCTCGGCCAATCGCAACAGCTGCTTCGCGCCACGTATCCAGCTCCGATCGATACGCTCGACGGTGACGCCGACGTCGAAGCTCTCCCCCGATTCGGCGATGCCGTACGTCTCCCAGTAGATCCCGATCGGCCGCGAGCGCGACAGCGTGTCGCCCGGCACCGCCGCGTCCAGCGCCGCATCGAGCGACTCCGGGGCGCCTTCGGCAACGCGGAACAACAGCATGTCGGACAGCGCGAGGCCCCCGGTGTGGTCCGGTACGCGGAGGAGGCTGCGTGCGCGAGCCAACGTCCGAGTCGTGGTGTCTGTGACCTCGACGCCGGCGAGCACTGGGAACGACGCGACCATCAGCCGTGCGCGACCGACTCGTCCATTTGCCGACGCATGGCGAGTCGTGCCGTCGGCCAGGGCGACGGCGAGCACCGCGTCGACGGCGTCTCCGAGCGAATCGTGTGCGGCCGCGTGAGCGGAGACGACGAGCACGGAATCGCCGCGACGGAAGCGCGCGACCTGCATGCCGAGCGGAGCGACGTTCCCGATCAGTCGTGGCGAGTAGCGCGACTCGGGCACCCGTGCCTCGAGCTCCCAGCCGTCGTTCTGCGCCGAAGCGCTCGTGTCGTAGAGCGCTTCCACCGGCGCGAAGTTGTAGCTCGGTGTCGGATGGTACTCGGTAACGCTGATATCCATCGCGGATCCGAGCGCGGTCTGCGTGCGCCGCCAGCCGATCGGCCACCCATACCTGAGCATCAGCTCCTCGTTGTCGCGTCCCCACGCACCCTGCAGCGTCGACGTCGCCTGTCGGTACATGGTCGCGAGTACGCGGCGAACGTAGAACTCCGTGCGCCAGTCGTTGGCGACGCCGCCGAGCTGCGGTCGACTGAGGAGCCAGTAGCGCTCCTCGACCGGCCGTCGCGCCTCGCACGAGAGCTGCTCGTAGTACCGTCGCGTGTTCGACGGCAGCAGCACCGCGATGTCCCGCCACTTGCAGGCCGCGCTGTCGGGCATCGCGGCGAGCGCGTCGACGAACGCGGATTCCGCGGCGGCGGGCCTGCCCAGCCTGTGATCGGCGTAGCCGACGAGGGCCTGACACCACCATCTGCTCGCGCCGCATTCGCGCGCGACGGAATCGGCGGATGCGGCGTTCTTTCCGTCGATCCGGTAGTGCACGCGCATGCCGACGATCCAGTCGTCGCCGGGATGGCGCTCGCCAAGGGCGTCGAGCGTGGCGAGCAGCTCGACGCGCCGGCGCTTGATGAGCTCCGCCTCCGGTGGGAGGTTGGGAGGCACCTCGTCGTACCACCAGCAGTACCGTCCGAGGTGCACGTCACAGTGGCCCGAAGACCCGCCGCCCTCGGGGAGGCTGTATCGACGGCTCCGCTCGAACGCCGACTGGGCGGAGCGCGCCTGGCGCAGGTCGCGCACCGAATCGGCCGCCGGCCGCGTCGCACGCCCCTGCGGTCTCGCGACCGGATGGGCGGCGAGTCCGAGTTGGAAAGTCAGTGCGACCAGCGCGAGATGCATCGGCGTGATCCTCCGGAATCCGCCTCGAGCCCGGGAGCGGCTACGCCGTCGACCCGTCGCCCGATCCCTCGGTCACCACATGAAGTACAGAACGACTCCGAGCTCGATCGTGGCGGCCACGATCCCGAACACCAGGGCCGCCCGTAAGTCGCGCCGGGTCTGTCGTTCGTCTTCCTTCAGAGGGCTCGGCGCGTCATCCATGCCGTATGCTAGCAATTCGGCGCCGCCGCGTCGAGTTGGCGTGGCGCGGCTCGGCGCCCGTCCGAGTGCCCGCCGTGCCTTCCGTCGGGGCGGTCGTGGCAAGGCCGCAAGGGCGCCGTTTCGTGGCCGGAACATGTTGCGATCCCCGGGCGGTGTCGATCCTTGAATGGACGCACTGCGGCCAGACAGAGTTCGATCCCGCCCATGACCACGTTCCCTCTTCCCGGCACGGCTCAGCATCCCGCCACCGATCCCGACGCGTTGACGCGCCTGGAACGATTCGGCGGCGTCAAGCTGCTCGACGAGATGATCACGCTCTTCCTCGTGAACGCACGAGAGCGGCTGGCGGCTACCGCGGCAGGCATCGGCGCAGGCGACGCGGCGGCAATCGAGAACGCGATGCATTCCCTGAAATCCAGCGCCGCGCAACTCGGTGCGATGCGATTGTCACGGCTGTGTGAGCAGGCGGAGATGACCGCGCGGGGCGGGACGGCGATGGACGTCGTTCCCTTGCTGGACGAGTGCTGCGAGGAGCTCGCGAGGGTGGACGCCTGGCTGGGCGCCGTGCGTGTCGAGCGTTCCACGTGACCACCATCGCCGTGGTGGAGGACAACGCGGACAATCGCCTGCTGCTGCAGGCACTGCTCGGCGAACGCTACGAGCTCGTCGAGTTCGACAACGGGGTCGACGCGCTCGCCGGATTGTCCGCGTCGCTTCCGGATCTGGTCCTGCTCGACATCTCGCTCCCCGGGATGGACGGAAACGAGATCCTCGCCAGAATCCGGGGCGACGCGCGGCTGCGCCCGCTACCGGTGATCGCGCTGACTGCCCATGCGATGTCGGGCGACCGGGAGAAGTACCTCGCGGCGGGCTTCAACGACTACATCACGAAGCCGATCGTGGACGAGTCGGTGCTGATCGACGCCATCGAACGCTGGCTCGCCAAACGCTGAAGGGCAGAGCGCGTTCACGGTTGACCTGGACCCGTTTCGAGTGGTCCGTGTAGTCCTAAAACGTGACGCGACGAGCTATGTTGTCGTCGTGTCCAAGTAAAACGGACGCACTTTGCCGCAGCGGCACGGCGGCGTCCGCTTCTCCCTCCCTCGGCCGCACCGTTCTCATGCACAAGATTCCAACGACCGTGCAGCGCCTGATCCTGGCGTTCACGACCGGGTTGTTCCTGGCTTGCGCGGCTCACGTGAGCGCGCAGGGGGACACGATCCCCCTCAGCTCCATCGAGCCGTAACGACTCCAGTCCGAAGCGAAGATGGCGGCGCTACGCCTCGCGTAGTGCCGCCATCGGTGTTTTCTGGAACACGTCGCGGCCGGTGAGCAGCCCGATGCTGACCGAGACGAGGATCATCAGGAGGGCGACGGCCAGGGCGGGGAGCACTGCGGGCTGGAATGGCTGCTTGAACTGAAAGCGCATCATCGCCCAGGCGCCGGCGACGCTGAGCACGATCCCGACGAGGCTGCCGAGCGCGCCGAGCAACAGATACTCCGCGAGCATGATGCGACCGACCTGCCGCTTGGTCGCGCCGAGCACCTTCAGCAGCACTCCTTCACGGAGCCGCTCGCGCCGTGTCGCGCTGACGGCGCTGAAGAGCACGGGAATGCCGAGTGCGAGGCTGAGTCCCGCCATGAAGCGGATGGCAGTCGTCACCTTGTCCAGCACGCGTCCGACCGTCTGCTGAATGAGCGTGAGGTCGAGACTCGAGACGTTCGGGAACTTGCCCACGACGTCGCGCTGAAGCCGTGGCACCGCCGTCGTGCCGCGCACGTCGGCGAGGAGTACGTACTGCTTCGGTGCCTCGAGCAGCGCACGCCGCTCGAACACGACGAAGAAGTTCGGCTCGAACCTCGTCCAGTTCACTTCGCGGAAGCTCGTCACGCGGGTCGGCACGCGCACGCCCTGGACGTCCCAGGTGACGGTGTCACCGAGCGCGAGGCGCATGTCTTCGGCGACCCCCTTGTCGATCGACACCTCCGGGATGGAAGCGACGGGTGATCCGCCCGTGTGGAAGCGGCCTGCCGTGACCTTCTCGGACGCGACGATGCTGTCGCGGAAGGTGGAGCGGAATTCGCGCCGCAGGGCCCAGCCCGCGCGCCGGCGGCGTCCGGGCGTGGTGTCGGCGGCCATCTGCGCGATGGTGACTCCGTTGATGGCGAAGATCTTCATCGGCACGATCGGCGTGCGCTGCACGACCGAATACCCCTGCGTCCGGATGAGCGAGTCGAGCGGCGCGTCCTGATCCTCCTGCACGTCGAAGAACACGACGTTGGCGCGCGAAGCGTCGAGCTTGACGTCGACAGTGCGAAGCAGGTTGTCCTGCACCTGGTAGACGGTGCTCATGAGGAAGACACCGAATCCGAGCGCGAGCACGACGGCGCGCGTCTGGTTTCCGGGTCGATACAGGCTGGCGACGCCCTGCCGCAGCACGAACGGCCAGCTGGGGCGTACGACGCGACGCGCCCCGTCGCTGAACGCCGTCGCCGCCAGGAAGAGCACACCCACCGCGACGGCGATGGCCCCGGAGAAGGCCAGTCCCTGGCGCGGGTCCTCGGCGCGCGCGACGCCGAGCCCCGCGACGCTGAGCACGATGCCCAGCGCGACGAGGATGCGTGCGGGGTCGATGCGCGCGCCGCGCAGCGCATCGGCGTCGCTCTCACGGCGCAGCGTCTGGAGCGGGCTCACGTTGCGAAGCGCAATGAGCGGGCGTAGCGCGAACGCGAGCGCCACCCAGAGCCCGACGAGCAATCCCATCCCAACCGCCGTCGGCTCGGCCGTGACCCTCACGTCGACGGGAAGGAAATCAGTGAGGACACGCGAGAGGCCGAACTGCAGCCCCACCCCCAGCACCGCGCCGAACGCTGCGCCGATGAGCCCCATCACTCCCGCCTGCAGCAGGTAGATCGCGAGCACCTGCCGACTCGTGGCGCCGAGACAGCGCAGGATGGCGACCGTGTCGATCTTTCGCATGACGAACGCATTCACGCCGCTCGCGACGCCGATGCCACCGAGGAGGAGCGCGACGAGGCCAATCAGGCCGAGGAAGTCGCGCAGCTGGTCGACCGATTCGGTGAGGTTGAACTCCGTCTGCGTCGGCGTGCGGTAGCGGATGCCCGCCGCCTGAAGCCGCGGGCGCATGCGGAAGATGAACCGCTGCAGCGGATGCGTCGGCGGGAGCTTCACCACCGTTTCGTGCTCCACGCGGCTGCCGAAGAGCAGCAGTCCCGTTTCCCGGATGTAGCGCTCGGGGATGTACACGCGCGGTCCCATCGCCGCCGCGGCGACGGCCACGTCCCCCGGAACGTTCACCAGTGTCCCCGCGATGACGAACTTCGCGAAGCCGAGCGTGAGCGTGTCGCCCACGTGTGCATCGAGCGCGACGAGCAAAGTCGGATCGACGAGAGCGCGCGGCCCCAATTGCAGCCGGCTCCACTCGCCGGCGGGCGACGTGGTGATCTCGCCGTAGAACGGATAGCCTGGCGTGACCGCTCGGATCTGCGACAGCCGAGTGCCGCCCGTGCGTGGCAAGAGCGCCATCGACGCGAAGGTCGAGACCTGCGCCAGCCCCACGCCCTCATTGGCCAGAGAGTCGAGCGCGAGGATGATCGGGCGCGGATAGTTCGGCAGCCGCGTCGAGAAGGCGATGTCGCCGCCGAGCAGCGCACGCGCCTGCTCCCGCACGCTCCGCTGCGTGTTGCTGGCGAAGGAGTCGATGGCGACGAGCGCGGCGACGCCGAGCGAGATCGACGACATGTAGAGCAGAAGGCGCCGGCGCGCCGTGCGGCTCTCGCGCCATGCGAGCCCGAGGAGTTGGCTCGTGTGCATCCTCAGTCCTGAAGCGCCGTCGCGGCGGCGCCTGCGGTATCGCGCTCGTCGGCCACGGCGTCGGAGGGT
>DATEOG010000211.1:0-3478 GCA_035274345.1 Gemmatimonadaceae bacterium | reverse complement strand
GCGGATAGCTTTTCCGGCGTTGCCAGACTCACCCGTAGGTTGATGCGCCCTTTGCAGTTAGCTCGCTCCATGTCGCGCCCTACGTCGGCGCGTCCTCGAGCGTAGCGCCTGCCGACCGGCGCTCCACGGGAGAGTGGTGGTTTCCCTTCTCCCGCGCTGGCGCGGTGGAGCATAGATCCGATATGAACCAGATGGCACTCGTTGCCGTGCTTGGCGCACTCGTCATCGCCCTGCCGGCAATTTTTATTTTGGGCCGACGGACGGGAATGACGGCAGGGCAGCGCGCGGAGCTGGAGCGGCAGAAGGCCGCGAAGGCGTCCGCCGAGGAGATTGCGAAGCGCACCGTCGAGGACGCCGAACGGGAAGCCGAGACGGTGCGAAAGGGCGCCGTGCTCTCGGGGAAAGAGGAGCTGATCAAGTTGCGCGAAGCGGCGGAGCTCGAGCTCCGTTCGCGCCGCAGCGGCGTCGAGTCCGAGGAGCGACGAATCGGTGAGCGCGAGAGCGCTCTCGAGCGCCGCGCAGAAACCATCGAGCAGCGCGACCGGGAGGTCGGCCGCCGCGCCAGCGATTTCGGTCGCCGCGAGAAGGCCATGCAGACGCGCGAAGAGGAGCTCGACCGGCTGCTCGGCGAGGAACGGCGCCGCCTGGAGCAGATGGCCGGCATGTCGGCCACTGACGCGAAGGCGGAGCTGATCCGCCGCCTCGAGGAGGAGGCCCAGGCCGACGCCGCGAACATGCTGCGCGAGATTCGCGAGGCCGCACGGCGAAATGCCGAGCGCGAGGCGAAGAAGATCGTCGCGCTCGCCATCCAGCGCATCGCCGCCGACACCACGGCGGAGAGTACCGTGTCCGCCGTCTCCCTCCCCAACGACGAGATGAAGGGGCGCATCATCGGCCGCGAGGGTCGCAACATTCGCGCGTTCGAGCTCGCCACCGGAGTGGACGTGATCATCGACGACACGCCGGACACCGTCGTCGTCTCCTGCTTCGATCCCATCCGTCGAGAGGTGGCGCGCCTCGCGCTCGAGAAGCTCGTGTCGGACGGGCGCATCCATCCCGGACGCATCGAGGAAGTCGTCAACAAGTCGCGCAAGGAAGTCGATACGCAGATCGTGGAGACCGGTGAGCAGGCGGCGTACAACACCGGCGTGCACGGGCTCCACCCCGAGCTCATCAAGCTGATCGGCCGCATGAAGTGGCGCACCAGCTACGGCCAGAACATCCTTCAGCATTCCCAGGAAGTCGCCCATCTGGCGGGCATCATGGCGGCGGAGCTCGGCCTCGATGTCGCCATGGCGAAGCGCGGAGCGCTGCTGCACGACGTCGGCAAGGTGCTCACGCACGAGCACGAGGGGACGCACGTGCAGCTCGGGGTGGAGATGGCAACGAAGTACGGGGAGAACCCGCTGGTGGTGAACTGCATCGCCGCCCACCACGACGACGTGCCGCACGAGAGCGAGGTATCGGTCCTCGTGCAGGCGGCGGACTCGATCTCCGGCTCACGTCCCGGCGCGCGCCGCGAGGCCTTCGAGACCTACGTGAAGCGGCTCGAAGGGCTCGAGCGGATCGCATCGAGCTACAAGGGAGTCGAGCGCGTCTTCGCGATCCAGGCTGGCCGCGAGATCCGCGTCGTCGTGGTGCCGGACGACGTCGATGACGGGCGCATGACCACGCTCTCGGAGGAGATCGCGCGGCGCATCGAGGCAGAGCTCCAGTATCCCGGCCAGATCAAGGTCGTGCTCATCCGCGAAACGCGGGCGGTCGACTTTGCCCGGTAGCGCGGCGGCGGACACGGTGATCGGCACCGCGTCGTCCGACGGTGGCGCCCGACTGATGGACGGTGCGATGCTCGCCCAGAAGGTGAGGGCCGAGGTTGCAGCCGACGTTGCGGCGCTGCGGCAGCGTGGCGTCGTACCTGGCCTCACGGTGGTGCTCGTCGGCGACGATCCGGCGAGCGCTGTGTACGTCGGTGGCAAGGAGAAGGCGTCCCGCGAGGCCGGCATGGCCGGGGAGACGATCCGCCTGCCGTCCTCAACCTCGCAGGCCGAGCTTCTCGCGCTCGTCGAACGGCTCAACGCCGACGAAGCGGTCCACGGAATCCTCGTGCAGATGCCGCTGCCGAAATCGATCGACCCCGACACGGTCATCAATCACATTCGGCCGGAGAAGGACGTCGACGGCTTCCATCCCGTGAACGTCGGCAAGCTCCTCATCGGCCACACCGACGGCTTCGTGCCGTGCACGCCCGCCGGAATCCAGCGGCTGCTCGGCGAGTATGGCGTTCGAACCGCGGGCGCGGAGTGCGTGGTCATCGGCCGCAGCACGATCGTCGGGAAGCCGATGGCGGCCTTGATGGTCCAGAGCGGACCGCTGGGTGACGCGACGGTCACGGTCTGTCACAGCCGCACACGCGATCTCGCCGCGCACACGCGCCGAGCGGACATTCTGATCGCCGCCACGGGGCGTGCGCGCCTCGTGACGGCGGACATGGTCAAGCCGGGCGCCGTGGTGATCGACGTCGGGATGAACCGCATCGAGGACGCCTCCACGAAGACGGGGACTCGGCTCGTCGGCGACGTCGACTTCGACGGTGTGCGGCACGTTGCGTCGCTCATCACGCCGGTGCCGCGTGGCGTGGGCCCGATGACCATCGCCATGCTGCTGCGGAACACCGTGCGCGCGGCGCAGCGGAGCGTCGGCGGCTGATGCGTCGTCGCTCGCGCACCGCGGTGGAGACGGCGGCGCCGTCGCTGTTCGAGACCGAGGCCGAGAACGCTCGCGTCGAGCTCACGTCGAACTCGCTCTCGGTGCACGAGATCTACGACGAGGTCGGCGAGACCTTTCCCGGCGCGAGCCCCGGATCCGCGATCTCCGTCTCGACGCTGACGCAGACGGCCAAGGACGTCGTCGAAGGTGCGTTCATCCCGCTGTGGGTCCGCGGCGAGGTCAGCGACTTCAAGAGGCACCGGAACGGTCATTGGTACTTCGCGCTGCGCGATCGCTTCTCACAGTTGCGGTGCGTCGTGTGGGCGAGCGACCAGCTCGGCATTCCCGCTGCGCCGGACGACGGGATGCAGGTCGCCGCCCTCGGACAGCTCGGCGTGTATGCGTCACGCGGCGCGATGCAATTCACCGTGCGGCGGCTCGCAGCCGATGGCGACGGTCTGTGGCGCAAGGCGCTGGAGCAGACGCGCATTCGTCTCGAGGCCGACGGATTGCTCGCGGCCACGCGCAAGCGCGCACTGCCGCGCTACCCGCGGCGCATCGCCTTCGTCACCAGCGCGAGCGGCGCGGCGGTGCGCGACGTTGTCGCGGTGCTGCGTCGCCGCGCGCCGGGTGTGGAGCTCGTCGTCGCGCATGCGTCGGTGCAGGGAGAGACCGCGCCATTGGAGCTTTGCGCCGCGCTCGACGCTGTGTGCCGTTGGGGCGGCGCTGATCTGGTGATCATCGGCCGGGGCGGTGGCTCGCGCGAAGATCT
>DATEOG010000210.1:0-10187 GCA_035274345.1 Gemmatimonadaceae bacterium | reverse complement strand
TCGGCAGCGCGAAGCTGGCGAAGGGTGCTGTCCACCTGCGTCCGTCCCGACTCGCGCTGGTCGCTGGCCTGCGCGCGCAGCACCTCGACGAAAGTCCGGCTGGCGACGGCGAGAATGCGCTGGGCGATGTGCCGAGCCAGGGCGCTGTCCGAGTGAGTGACCGCGAAGGTCACGAGGCCGGTCTGCTTGTCCACGTCGGTGCTCAGTACCTCGCGCATGCCGGCATCCAGCTCTTCCGGCTTGATCGACGCGCGCGGCTCGTCGAGCACTCGCTCGATGATCGTCATCTTCGACGCGTCGCCGGCGGGCGACAGCGCCACCTCACGCAACACGCCGCGCAGCATCAGCAGCCGCGTGATGAAGAACGGCGTGGATTGCACGCCGCCAAGTGAGGCGTTGCCGAGCAGCGTCGAGAGGCCGCCGGCGAGCGACGCGCTCTTCACGTTCGGCACCGCGGCGACGACCAGCTGCGCCTTGTATTCGCGCTTCGGGATGAGGATGAGCGCGAGTGCGCCCGCCCAGGCTCCGAGGACACAGAGCAGCACGAGACGCCAGCGACGGATGAATGGCGTGTAGAGCGCATCGAGCCGGACTTCGGGCTCTGACATCGGGATGCGCGCGAGGGTGACGTCAGTCTGCTTCATGGAGGGAGCGATAGAGGTCGGCGGTGCGATCCAGCATCCGGTCGATGGAGAAGAGCGCGGCGCGAGCGCGCGCCTCCGCGCGCATGCGGAGCAGCAGGTCGGCGTCGTTCACGATCGCGAGCGCCGCGCGCGCGATCGGTTCGGGCTCGAGCGCGTCGACGACGCTCCCGTTCACGCCATCCACGACGCAATCGGCAACGCCGCCCACTCGCGTGGTGACGATCGCGCATCCGGCCGCGAGCGCCTCGAGCAGCACATACGGGAAGCCTTCGTAGCGGCTCGTCATCAGGAAAACGTCGAACGCGGGGATGACGTCGGGACCATTCGCGTCGGGCAGCATGATCACGCGGTCCGCGAGACCGAGCTCGCCCATCAGTGCGTGCATTCGCGCGCTCTCGGGGCCGTCGCCCGCGAGGACGACTCGAGTGGAAGGCCGCTCGTCCAGGATTCGGCGGAAGACGTGCAGCGCCACGTCCGGCGCCTTCTGGGGCGCGAGACGGCCGAGGAATCCGACCACGACGTCATCTGCCGCGATGCCGAGTCGCGCTCGAGTCGCCGCGCGCGCGCGCTCGACGCGCTCGGGCGTCCACGTCTCGATCCCGTTCTCGATCAGCACCAGCTTGCGGCGCCCGATCCCGAGGGACACGGCGTGCTCGGCCTCGTCGCGCGACACCGAGATGATCCGGTCGGTGACCGTGGCGAGCGCCCGCTCGATGAGCTGGTAGGCGCCGCGCGAGGCCGCGCCGAGCTCGGGGTTCTGCGTGTACCACGCGTGCGGAGTGTAGACCACGCGACGCGCGTGCGACCAGCGGCCCAGCCGCGCGAGCGCGCCCGCCTTGGAGCTGTGTCCGTGCAGCACGTCCGCCCCGCCGAAGTCCCGGATCGCCTTGCGCAGCTCGACCGTGGCGGCGACGTCGTGTCCTCCGGGCGCGCGCTGCAGCTCGACGCTCGCCGTCTCGTAGCCGAACTCGCGCCGGCGCTCGAAGCGCTCGGCGAACGCGCGGTCGATGCCGCGGCGTGCGTGCACGAGCAGCACGCGGAAGCCGCGGCGCGGAAGGCCTTCGGCGAGATCGAGCACGTGGCGGATCACGCCGCCGCCGGACGGTTCGGCCGCGAGGACGATGCGCATGGGCTGCCCCCCGGCGACCGCGAGTGTCACGACGCGACCTGCCGGCGGCGGCTCAGCGCACCCTTGAGTGCGACGACCCCGCTGTATGGCACGGACATGAGGGCGAGCGTCTTCGCGACGCCGACGAAGCTCAACGGCTCCGTCACCCGGAAGTACTCGAGCTGGATGCGCAGCTTCGTCCGAAGCTGGCGACGCCGGTTCCGGATCGAGATGCTCCCCGCATGGAAGCGCTGCGTGTGCAGCGTCTCCGGAATGTTGGCGACCTGGAACCGGCGCGCGATGCGCCAGAAGAACTCGTAGTCTTCCGCCGCCGGGTAGTTATACGAGTACGGGCCCACGGCGCTCACGAGGCTCGCGCGAAACATCACCGTCGGGTGCAGGAGACACACCTTGTGGTGCAGTGCACGGGAGATTTCCTCGTGGGTGCTCGGCAGTGACATGTCGAACGCGAGGCTGTCATCGTCTCGACGCCACTCGACGTTCGAGCCGACGAGATGGACGTTCGGATTCGCGTCCAGGAACGCCTGCTGCCGTGCGAGTCTGTTCGGTGCGCACCGGTCGCCGGCGTCGACGCGAGCGACCAGCTCGAACCCGGCGCGACTGATGTACTCGAGCCCCGCATTGAGCGCCGCCTCGATGCCCCCGTTCTTCGGCATGCGCAGCAGCACGACGGGATAGTCGAGCGGCGCGACGTCCACCGCGAGCGGTGGGTTGCTGCCGTCATCGACGAGCACCAGCGTGAATGGGATGCCCTGTCCGCAGAGCGAGCGCAGGGTCGCCCCCATGCACCCCGGCTCGTTGTAGACGGGGATCAGCACCGCCACTCGGCCGACGCGTTCGACCGCGGGTTCACTAGGCAGCATGTGCTTCTCCGATCAGAGTCTCGGTACCCGTCTGGAGCCCGTAGATGAACCACAGCAGAGCCTCGGCACCTCGGAACTGGATCATCGCGAGCACGAAGTAGATCCCCACGTAGAGAAGCATTGGATCCTGCAGCCTGGATCGAAGCAGTCGGCGCCAGGTGAGACCGACGAGAGCGAGGTAGACGAGCAGTCCCTGGATGCCCGTATCGACGAGGTGCTGCAGGTACTGGTTGTGGACGTTGTCTTCCGTGATGCTCATCGCCGTCATCCGCTCGATCAGCGGCACGGCGTTGCCGATTCCCACGCCGAGCGGATACGTGGTGAAGACGCGAACGCTGCCGGTCCACAGCGTGAAGCGACTCGTGGATCCGGGGTCCTCGCCGATGTTCTGAAAGCGCTGCGCGATGTAGTCGGCGCCGTCGATGTCCTGCGCGGCGGTGATCGCCACGGCACCGATCAACAGCACGCAGAGGGGGAGAACCAGCGAGCTGCCGCTGAGCTTCCGGCCACTTCGCAGCCATCCGCCAACGATGCTGCCGCCCATGACCAGCATGACGACGATCAGCCCCACTCGGCTGGCGTACGCCACGCTGAGCGCGGCACTGAGCGCCATGTACGGGAGGAACAGCCGCGATCCGATCAGGAACACGCCGCTCATCCCGACCCACGTCGCCTCGAGGTTCGGCCCGCCGCCGTAGAAGGTCGGGAGCAACGGGTGGCCGTTCGGCGCCGCGAGAAAGCGGATGATCTCCGGCAGGAACAACACGCCCTTCGCGAGCACGAGCAGCAGGACGGCAACGCTCGTCCACCGAAGCACGCGGAGCGCCGCTCCTGCACCGGCCATGCGCCCCACCGTCGCTCCGATCACCGCCGCGTATGCGGCGAACACAGTGTTCGCCAGAACGAACTGCGCGCCGAAGTGGAGCGAGGCAACGAGCGTGGTCGCCCCGATCATGCCGAAGTAGACCACCATCTCCGGACGCCAGCGGACCAGGCGCCCGCGGAGGAGCACGATCAGCCCGACGCACCCGAACACCGCGTGATACACCTTCAGCGCCGGCCCACCACCGGACTCGCTCACCACGAGCTCACCCGAGAAGGTGAGCATCTGGAGATTCAGAGCGAGGAACAGCACTCCCGTCAGCACCGCACCGGCGCTCATGGCGGGCATCCGCCAGGCGCCGGACGTCGAACGTCCGAGCGCGTGCCCGTTCAGATAGCCCGCGTCCGCGCTCACGACCATCCCTCGCCGTCGACGAGGCGTTCCATGGCGCTAGCGCTTGGCGATCGCGAGAATCGCCACCAGGGCGCCGAGCATCTGCGCCGTCGCGCCGGCGATGGAGGCGTAGCCCGGACCCTTGTCCGACGGATCCTCCTGCGGCACGTACACCACCGAGCCGGCGCCCGGCGTCGGCTTGCCGTCAGGGGCGAACCGGTGGGGGGTCACGCTCTCGACCTTGCCACTCGCCTGCGTCACGTAGGCGCGGTCGAGATCGGCCTTCGCCGTCCCGCCGCCCGCGGCGCGGATGTAGTAGTCGACCTTCTTGCCCGGCTCGTACGCCACCGCGATCGGCGAGTTCACCGCGCCACGGACGTCCACCATCGAGACGTAGCGGGGCACGAACAGCGAGTCGCCGTTCGTGAGCAGCATGTTGTCGCGATGGGCCGGATCCTTCAGCACCTTCGGCAGGTCGATGCCCACGCGGCCGATCCGGTTCTCGGCGCGATAGAACACCAGGCCCTGCGCGAACGCCTCGGGGGTCAGCCCGCCGGCGCGCTTGATCACGTCGCTCACGCGCTCGTCACGCGACGTCAGCGTGTAGCGGCCGGGGAACTGCACCTCGCCGTACAGCATCACGGTGCGCGGCATGGTCCAGTCGGGACGGCGCAGGATCAGCACGTTGTCGTGCGGCTGCAGGACGATCTCGGCGTCCGCCGTCGGCACGGGAACCATCTCGCCCTGCGCGCCACCCGGACGGGGCATGCCGGACATCGGCGCATCCTTCGTCGTCACCGGCACGCGGAAGGTGCGCGCCGTCACCGACCGGTCGGAGCCCGGCTCAGGCAGACGCGCGATCTCGGCCTGGCCGAGCGCACTCTCGCTGGCGCCTCCGGCGAGCAGCACCAGGTCGCGCAGCGTCATCCCCATTCGATACGGGAACCGGCCGGCCTGGCGTACGGCGCCGCCGATGGAGACGTAGCGCTCCTCGCGCATCTGGGCACCGGCGAACACCTGCACTTCGTCGTTCTCTTCGAGCGGCAGGTCGTTCAACACGCCGCCCGCGCGATCGGTCAACGTCGCGCGCAGCTGGCGACGGGTGGAGTCTGGCATCAGGCGCGTGACGAGCACGTTGTCCATCATCGCGTCGGGGCGCACTCCGCCGGCGTTGCGCAGGGCGTCGGAGAGGCGCATCCCGGGCTTGAAGCCCTGCGGTCCCGGAGCCCAGACACTTCCCGTCACGGCGATGCGGTCGCGCACCGCGTCGGACACCGGGAACACGCGCACGACGTCGCCGGCTTCGGCGCGGAACGCCGAGCCGTCGGTGCTCGCGAGCCGCTCCGCGGGCACATCGATCACGACGCGATCACGACCGTCGGGACCACGCTGCCCGGGCGGGAGAATGCGCTCGACCATCACTCGGCGCTGCGCCGCTTCGGCCTTGAAGCCGCCCGCCGACTTGAGCATGTCGACCAGCGTTTCCTGATCCTTCATCTCGTACGTGCCCGGCCGCGCGACCTCGCCAACCACGCGGACACGCGGACCGTGGACGGGAACGAAGACGATGTCGCCCGTCTTGAGCCGCACGTCGTGCGACGCATCGCCGCGGAGCAGGTAGTCGTAGACGTCCATCGCGTCCACCGTGCGGCCGCCTCTGCGCACCTCGATGCGGCGCATGCTGCCGTTGGCGCTCGGGCCGCCGGCGGCATAGAGGGCGGAGAGCGCGGTGCCCGCGCTCGAGACCTGATAGCTTCCCGGCATCGTCGCCTCGCCGACGACGAACACCTGGTTGAGGTGCAGGCGCGACACGCTCACGGAGTAGCGCGTCCCGGCGCCCGGACCCTTCCCCACCGAGCCGAAGGCGCGCGACAGACGCGTCGCCAGCAGGGCGTCGAGCTGCCCCAGGGTGAGGTTGGCCACGTGAAGCTGGCCCACCTGCGGGATGACGACGAAGCCTTCGCGCGTCACCTCAAGGCTGTGGGCCAGCTCGACGTCACCGGTGAGAATCAGCACCAGCTGGTCACCGGGGCCGAGCACGTACGACTCGTCGACCGGACCGGCAGCGCTGGGGTCGAACATCGACGTCTTCTGCCGGAACATGCTCAGGCCGTAGATCGTGCGGCCGGTGGTGTCCGTGGGTGCCTCGGCGACCAGGGCGGTATCGGGGGCCGCCCGGTTCTGGAGCCACTGGCGCTCGATGGCACCGGTGCTGTCCGCCGGCAGGTTCAGCGCGGCGACGGCGCTGAAGACGCTGTCGCTCGGCGCCTCGCCCGTCGCCGCGCCCGTTCCCCCCGTCATGTAGGCGTCGAGCATGTGCTCCGGATAACCCTCGGCGCGGAGACGGGAGCGCACCTGATCGGGGGTCATTCCGCTTCCGGCGAGCCGGTCGCGCAGCTTGGCGACGAGCGCGGGGTCGCTCTGGAGAAGCGCCTGCGCCTCCTGCGCCGTGGGTCGTCCGGCGCGCTGCTGGGCGGCGAGTGGGACGGCCGGGAGGGAGCACAGCAGAGCCGCCGAAAGCGGCCGCAGATATCGGGAGATGTACATGGCGCCGGGAGGGGTGGTACGACTCGTTCGCGAGCGCGGGGTCCGACTGGCCGGCGAGACGTCGGCAACGGCTATGGTCGGGGACCGGATGCGCTCGTGTTCGCCTCGGTGGACGACACGAGGTCCCTTGCGTCACTATGGATGAGGGCGCTTCAACCTCGCGGCCGCGCGCCCCGGTGCGGGAGCGCGCGGCCCGGCGAACGATGACGACTAGAAGGCGATCTTCAGCCCCACTCCGCGGCCGTGGCTGCGCGACGGCGAGACGAGGCTGACGCGACGGGGTTGGACCGTGACTCGCTCCCACCTTTCCGACGGAGCCAGACCGGCGACCAGGCCAACGACCCCGCCGACGGCGCCGAGGGCAATTCCGCCGAGCAGCGCTCCGCCGCCGGCGCCCAGACAGATGAATTCCTTTGCCGTCGAGCAATCGGATTCGGCGATGGCGCCAGTCACGGCTCCCAGGCCCGCTCCCACGAGGAACCCAATTCCGGAACGACGCAGGACGTGGTGCTCCATCCCGCGGCTGACATCGAGGCGGGTCACCTGCTCGAGCGGCAGGTGCGCCGCGGCGGAGCGGCCCTCGAGAAGCACGTCGAGCGTGTCGGCCGTGAGCGCGACGACGGTGCCGGTGCGCGTGCCTTCGCCAGGATGGGTGACCCGTACGCGGCTGCCCGCCTGGATGCTCTGACCGGAGACCAGCTGCGGGACAAGGAACACGACAACCAGGAGGAAGGAGATCTGTCGACGCATGTCATCACCAGAGGAAAGAGGTGATGCGAATCTCTCGCTGCGCCTGCCCCCTTACGATCCGTCATGGTACGTAGCGCGGAACGAAGATGACGTAGAAGTCCGCGCTCGTTTCCTCAGACGTCGCACGCCTGCGTGAAGCGGCTCACCGCGGGCGGACCCGACCCCTCACCTTCGTCGTGCTTGAAGAAGACGTACGCCTCCTTCCACGACTGCGTCTTGAGCCTGTCCGCCCAGGACACGAGGCCGGCCTCGTCGTAGTCCAGCTTGTGCAGCCGCGCATATCCCCACGACGCCGTGGACACGATCGGCGAGGCAAAGTCGGGCTGCTCGGTGATGCACAGGGCGATGTCCCGGGCGCGGAGCACGTCGAACACGTCGTCCTCGAACCAGCTCTCGTGCCGGAACTCGATCGTGAACCGGCGGTCGAGCGGCAGGGTATCCAGGAAGACGCGCAGCCGGTCGAGGTCCTTCTTCAGCGTCGGCGGCAGCTGGAAGAGCACCGGCCCCAGTCGGCTCCCGAGTGAGCCGACGTTCCGCATGAGGAACTCCACCGCGTCGAGCGACTCGGGCTTGAGACGGGCGTGATGCGTGATGCGCTGACTCGCCTTGATGGCGAAGGTGAACGGCTCGGGCACCTGCGACGCCCACTCCTCCAGCACGTGCGGCTTCGGCAGGCGGTAGAAGGTGTTGTTGATCTCGACGGTCGGAAACTTTCCCGCGTAGAAGCCGAGCATCCCGTCGTCCTTCAGGTCGGCGGGATAGAAGTTTCCCTTCCACTCCTTGAACGAGTAGCCGCTCGTTCCCGCCAGCAGCTTCACGAGACTTTGACCTTCGCGTCGGCGTCTTTCTGCACGCCGGCGAGACTCGCCCTGAGAGCCTCCATGAGGTCCAGCACCTTGCTGCCGCCGTCGGTAGCGACGTCGCTCGTGATGTCCTGGCCCTCCACTTTGCGCTGGATCGTCTCCATCACCCGGTCGCGCACCGTGTCCCGGTACTTGCTCGGCTCGAACGCATCGTTCGATGCCGCTTCGATGAGCTGCTTGGCGAGCGTCAGCTCCAGCGGCTTCACCTCGCCTTCGGGGACCGGCACTTCGCTCGTCGGCCTTACCTCATCCGCATAATGAAGGCATTCCATGGCAAGGATGCCGTTCACGGGGCGGATGAGAATGAGATTCTGCTTCCCACGCGCGGCGTACTGACCGAGCGCCGCGCGCCCCGTCTGCATGAGCGCCTCGCACAGGAGCCGATAGGCGCGGTCGCCGCCCTTGTCGGGGCCGAGGTAGTAGACCTTGTCCAGGTACTCGCGCTGCACCTGGGCGAGGGGGATGAACTCGATCACGTCGATCGTGTTCGTCGCCTTCTCCTCCACGGCCTTGATCTCCTCGGCGGAGAAGACGACGTATTGGTCCTTGGCGAACTCGTAGCCCTTGACCGTTTCGTCGCGGCCGACCACTTCGTTGTCATCCTTGGGGCAGATGTACTGCTGCTTCAGCCGGCCGCCACATTTCTTGTGCAACATGTTGAACGACACGCTCGTCTTCGCCTCGGCCGACGAGTACAGGTTCACCGGCACCGAGACGAGACCGAAGGAGATGGTGGCGTTGGCGATCGAGCGTGGGGGCATGGCTGCAACCGGACGGGGTATGAGGGCGGTGCGAGCGAGGGTCGTCACCGCTCGAGGCTGGAAGCGCGCGTGGATAACTCGCGCCTCAATATGTTTGTGACAGACGAAGATGCCACGGCGAAGTGACCCCGCGCGACCCGAAGAAACCCCGGCCCAGACGGCGGACAGCCTGGCGAGGTATCGCGCCAAGCGTTCGGCCGATTCATCGCCAGAGCCGGTAGGCAGCGTTTCGGTCGTCCCCGGGCGGCTCTTCGTCGTGCACAAGCACGCCGCGAGTCATCTCCACTTCGATCTGCGGATGGAGATGGACGGTGTGCTCAAGTCCTGGGCAGTGCCGAAAGGTCCGTCCTACGACATGGCCGACAAGCGCCTTGCCGTGCGCGTCGAGGATCACCCGATCGAGTACGGCGACTTCGAGGGAGTGATTCCCGCCGGCAACTACGGCGCCGGCGGAATCATCGTGTGGGATCGCGGCGAATGGGTGCCGCTCGAGGATTGGCGCGAAGGGCTCGAGAAGGGCAAGCTCCTCTTCGAGCTGAAGGGATACAAGCTTCGCGGCAAGTGGGCGCTCGTGAAGACGAAGCGCAGCGAGAAGGACTGGCTCCTGCTCAAGGAACGCGACGCCTACGTGAAGTCGCCGGGCGACCAGTTCGACGAGACGTCGGTGCTGTCGGGCCTCACCGTGGAACAGGTGAAGGCCGGCGAACGGCCGGAGACGACGGTGCGCGCAGCGGTGGCCGGCACGGGTGCCGTGAAGCGCCGCGTCGATCCGCGCACGATGAAGCTCATGTTCGCCGAGCCGCGCGACGATCCCTTCACGAGCGACGACTGGATCTTCGAGCTGAAGCTCGACGGCTACCGGATCCTCGCGGCGAAGCGGGGGCACGACGTGCTGCTCCTCACGCGCAGCGGCCTCGATTACACGGCCGTCTTCCCCGAGGTCGCGCGCGCGCTGAAGGCCCTGCCACACGACGCGTGCATCCTCGATGGCGAGGTCGTCGCGCTGGATGACAAGGGCGTGCCGAGCTTCGCCCGGCTGCAGCGGCGCGGCCGCCTCACGAATGCGCTCGAGATCGGCCAGGCCGCGGTGGAGCTGCCCGCCACCTTCTTCGCCTTCGACCTCGTGGCATTCGAGGACTTCGATCTGCGGGAGGTTCCGCTGCTGGAGCGCCGCCGGCTGCTCGCGGAGATCGTCCCCAGGCTCGGTGCGGTGCGTGGGCTCGACTTCCTGGCGCGAGAGGGAGAGCTGATGTTCCGCGAGGTGACGAAGCTCGGCCTCGAGGGGATCGTCGCCAAGCGGGCGGACAGCACGTACATCGCACGCCGCTCGCCGAACTGGTTGAAGATCAAAGCCGACCGCACCGGCGACTTCGTGATCGTCGGCTACACGCAGCCCAAAGGGAGGCGCGCGTTC
>DATEOG010000209.1:0-9877 GCA_035274345.1 Gemmatimonadaceae bacterium | reverse complement strand
TGAGGACGACGAGATCTCACCGGATGAGGCGCTCGACACCGAGCACTCGCCCGATCACCTGGCCGGGATCGGCGCGGCGATCGATCCTTCGCTCGACGTCACGATGGAGTGGCCCACGCCTCGGCCGCTACAGGAAGGGCGTCGTCCGCAGCGCCGGCGCGGCCGGCGCGGTGGGCGGCGAAACCGCCCCGGCGGCGCGAACGGCTCGCGCGCGCCGCAGGACGAGGGTACGCCCTCCGAGGGCGAGGAATGAGCAAGTACTTCCTCACCACCGCCATCGATTACTCGAACGGCGATCCGCACCTCGGCCACGCGTACGAGAAGATCGGCGCGGACACGATCGCTCGCTACCGGCGTCTCCGGGGCGACGACGTGCACTTTCTCGTCGGCATGGACGAGCACGGGCAGAAAGTCGAGCAGACGGCGGAGGCAGAGGGGATCGCGCCACAGGCGCTCGTCGATACGCTCGCCGATCACTTCCAGTCGATGTGGAAGAAGCTCGGGATCTCCTACGATCAGTTCATTCGCACGACGGATGAGCAGCACCTCGCCGGCGTTCGCGCGCTGATCGAGCGCATCTTCGAGCGCAATCCGACCGACTTCTACGAGAAGGCGTACGAGGGCTGGTATTGCGTCGGATGCGAGTCGTTCAAGCAGGACGCCGAGATCGTCGACGGTAAGTGCGTGCTGCATCCGACGCGCACGCTCGAGTGGGTCGAGGAGCGCAACTGGTTCTTCCGGCTCAGCCGCTACGCGGACTTCCTGCGCGCGCGGTTGCGAGATCGACCCGAGACGCTGCAGCCCGACAGCCGCCGCAACGAGATGCTCGCGTTGCTCGACCGCGGCCTCGAGGACGTCTCCGCCAGCCGATCGCGCCTGGCGTGGGGAATTCCCTTCCCGAAGCCGCTCTCTTCCGGAGAGACGCAGACGACCTACGTGTGGTTCGACGCGCTGCCGAACTACCTCACGGCGACCGGGTTCCCCGCCGGCGCGTGGGATTCGCGCTGGCCCGCACAGTTGCACGTGATCGGCAAGGACATCACGCGATTCCACTCGATCATCTGGCCGGCCATGCTGGAAGCGGCCGGATTGCCGCTCCCGGAACGAGTCTGGGGCCACGGCTTCGTGCTGCTCGGTGGTGAGCGGTTCAGCAAGTCGGCCGGCGTTCGGTTGGACCTCGATGAGGCGATTGCCCGGTTCGGTCGCGACGCGTTCCGCTATTTCCTGCTGCGAGAGGTGCCGTTCGACGCCGATGGCAGCTTCTCGTGGGAACGATTCGAGGACCGGTACAACAGCGATCTCGCGAATGCGTGGGGCAATCTCGCGAGCCGCGTGATCTCCATGGTTGAGCGCTACTGCGAGGGGATCGTTCCGGCCGGCGCGCAGACGGACCTCGACACGCGCGACGCGGCCGAGCTGCTCGAATACCACGAGGCGATGGACGGTACGCGGGGATTCCTTCTGCACGACGCGCTGCGGATCGTCTGGCAGAGCGTCGCACGCGGCAACGAGTACGTCGACCGGCAGGCGCCCTGGAAGCTGGCGAAGGATCCCGCGCTTCGGTCCGAGCTCGAGACGACGCTCGCCGCACTGGTGCGCCAGCTCGCCCGACACGCGGTGCTCGTCGCGCCCTTCATGCCCGAGAAGGCGCAGGAGCTCTGGTCGCAGCTCGGCGCACCGCGCGCACTGGTGAACCAACGCTTCCACGGCATCTCCACGCTGGATGCGACGGGGTGGCAGGTGCAGAAGGGCGATTCACTCTTCCCAAAAGAAAAGCCGGCCGCCTGAGGCGACCGGCTTCTCCCTGCGCACGGTTCGGTTACGGCCGCGCAGCCGGTGCAGCAGGTGCCGGCGTCGCACCCGGCGTGGATGGAACCGGCGTGGCAGGCGAGCCAGGCGTGCCGAAGTCCACCGACGGGTTCGCGCGATTCTCGGGAGTGGAGACCTGGAAGTACTTCTTCTCCTTCGCGCCCGTCATCTTCGCCGTCAACACGGCCGGGAACTGACGGATGTACGCGTTGTACTCGCGCACCGCGCCGTTGTAGTCGGTCTGTGAAGTCGCGATGCGGTTGGCCGTTCCCGAGAGCTCATCCTGCAATCTCAGGAAGCCCTGATCGCTCTTCAGCTGCGGATAGTTTTCCGCGACGGCGATCAGGCGGCCGAGCGCGCCGGTGACGGCGGCATTCGCCTGCGCCATCTGCTCGGGATCCTTCGACTGCACGGCGTTCACCAGCCCGCCGCGGGCACGAGCAACCTCCCCGAAGACGGCGAGTTCCTGATTCGCCATCCCCTTCACCGTCGCCACGAGGTTGGGGATCAACTCGGCGCGCCGCTGCAGCTGGACTTCGATCTGTCCCTGCGCGGAGTTCGCCTGCTCGTCGAGCGACTGAATCTTGTTGTAGCCGCACGCGCTGAGCGCGAGCGGGAGCACGAGTGCAAGCCAGCGACGTGTCATGAGAGCCGTTCCTGAATGGGCTGATGGATTCGTGATGCGCCCGGGACCCGGTCGGGTCGCGCCGGCGCGGTACATCGCCCGAACGCCCAGTGCGTCCGGGGTGGATCGAGCTGCGGTCGGACCGCTACGAGAAAAACGCAAAGAGCGCATCATGCGGTGGCGAATCGGTCGAGGTGGCGGCTCAGGTGCTCGATCGCGGCGAGGTAGCCGCTCAATACCTGACCCGACTCGGCTGGTGAGAGCCGCGCCTGGGCATGGACGTGCTTCACTGCGCGATGGAACGGTGCGGGATCGAATCCGCCGAGCGCCCCGACGCGAGTTGCCGTGGCAGTGTTGTCGGCGGGTGGCCGCTCGCCGTGCAGCCGTAGCACGGCGCGAAAGAGCACCATCATCGTGCTCAGACTCGCCGCGACCAGCTCCGTCTGTCGCTTCCCGTCGGCGCCCGCGAGCAGCGCCCCCTGTCGAAGCTGAAGGAGCTTTCCCATCACCTGGTTCTCGATCTGGAGTCGCAGGTCCGCCGGAGAGACCGTGATGCCGTCGAACGGCGGGTTCCCGTGCAGCACGCGATGCCGCTCCAGGATGTCCGCGTACTCCATGGGGAAGATGTCCGCCGAGCGGCGCCACTCCTCCAGTGTCATCGTCAGGGGCGGCGGGTTTCCTGCCTCCCGCCACGCACGCGCCACCGCCGACACGGCGTTCGCCGACGCCGGGTCGAACCCCGGGCCGTCGAGCAGCACGAGCACGTTGTAGTCGGACCGGTTGGCAATGTGCTCGCCGCCCGCCGCCGAGCCATAGAGCACGACAGACGCGAGCCGCTCGCCGTAGGCCGAGCGCAACTGCGTCACCAGCTCATCGAGAGTCATCTTCGCCATGTGCACTCACCAGTCGGAGCCACCGCCACCACCGCTGAACCCCCCGCCGCCACCGAAGCCACCGAAGCCCCCACCTCCGCCACCGCCAAAGCCGCCACCGCTCCAGCCTCCACCGCCGCCCCCCCAGCCGCCGCCCATCGGGATGAAGAGCGGGAAGCAGCCCCGTCGTCGTCTCCCGCCACCGAGTATCGAGAGCACGATGAACAGGAGGATGAGCAGCGTGATCGGGTTGATGCCGCCGCTTCGTTCCACCGGCCGCCGCTGCGGGACGTACTCCGGGATGCGGAGCGCCGTGTCCAGCGCGAACCCGAACTCCTGTGCGTAGCGCTGCGCCACCCGGAGCGCGACGAGCTCGGTTCCGGCACCGTAGTCCCGCCGCGCGAACGCGGGCGTCGCCTCGCGGCAGATGTCGCCCGTCATCGCGTCGGTGATGAACCCTTCCGCACCCTGCCCCGTCTCGATCCGACAGCGGCCGCGGTTGTCGGACGCCGTCTCCTTTGGCACGATCAGAATCACGACGCCGGCATTTCTGGAACGGTCGCCGATGTCGGCCATGTTGCCGACCTTCCACTCCCGACCGATCCGGAGCGCGACCTCGCTCGGCTCGCGCCCAGCCAGGTCCGAGAGCGTGACGACGGCGATCTCACCCTGCGACTTGTCCCGGACGTCCTGCGCGATGCGCTCGATCCGAGCGGCCGAGGCCGCCGGAAGCACGTTGGCGAAGTCGTTGACGAGCCCGCGCGGTGGCGGGATCTGGGGACCGGTCTGAAACAGCATGGCCGCGGCAACGACTGCGAAGCGGCCAGCGTGAGGGTGGAGCATGTCTGGTCGTTAGGGACGTCCTACAGTACGCGATATAACGCGGGAAGATTCTTCCCTGGAAGATGGCAACCGGCGGGCCAGTTCGCTTCGGCTCGCCCCGTCCATGGCGTCCGGATTACCTTACCGAAGCGTTCGTGTCTCCTCCTTCCTCGCCTTCCATGCTGCACACTCGCGCCCGCCTGCTTCCCGTACTCGCCATCATTCTCGCAGCTGCCTGCACGCGCTCCGACACGCCCTCCGCGCAGGCTCGGCAGGTGGGTACCAGTTCGGGTGACGTCGCCGCCGTCAGCGCCGGGCTCTCCGGTTTCGATGACTCGACGAGCGCTCGCGCCGACCGCGCACGCATCCGCGGGGCAGAATCCGCACCCGTGTGGCTGGTGGAGATCAGCGACTTTCAGTGTCCGTTCTGCAAGCAATGGCACGACGAGACGTTCGCCAAGATCGACCAGGAGTACGTGAAGACGGGGAAGGTCCGGATCGCCTACCTGAACTTCCCGCTGTCGCGCATTCACAAGAACGCTCAGGTGGCGGCGGAGGCCGCGATGTGCGCCGGCGTTCAGGGGAAGTTCTGGGAGCTCCACAGCTCACTCTTCCAGACGCAGGCCCGCTGGGCCGAGTCCAAGACGCCGATCGTCCTCTTCGACTCGCTCGCGCGCGCCGGCGGCGTCGAGCTGAAGGCATGGGACAAGTGCATGACGTCGCACGCCACGGCGAAGCTCATCGAAGCCGATCGCGAACGCAGCTCGAAAGCCGGGGTGGAATCGACGCCGACATTTTTCGTCGGTGATCGCGCGCTGGCCGGCGCCTATCCTGCCGACACTTTTCGTGTCGCGATCGAGGCTGCGCTCGCCAAGCTGAAGGCGGCTCCCCGCTGACCCGCCGACGCGGAGGCGAATGAACGTTCCCCTCCGCATCGGATACGAAGGGGCAGCGCTGCTCGCGCGTGCCCTGGCTTCCGTGGCTCCGGCGTCCGGCGGCAAGCTGCTGCGATCATTCGCCGTGCGCCGCGGCGTGCGCGACCGTTTCGCGGCGTTCGCCCGCCGACCCGGACGTCCCCTGCTCTGGATGCACGCGCCCAGCGTCGGCGAAGGGTTGCAGGCGCGACCAGTGCTCGAGCTGGCGCGAGCGCGGCTGACCGACGCGCAGCTGGCGTACACCTACTTCTCGCCCAGCGCCGAACGGTTCGCGCAATCGCTCGACGTCGATTTCCGGGACGTGCTGCCATTCGACGCGACCACGGATGCGCGTGTGGCGCTCGATGCCCTCGCTCCCACCGCACTCGTCTTCAGCAAGCTCGATGTGTGGCCCACGCTCGCGCGCGAGGCGTCCAGGCGCCAGGTGCGATTGGGATTGATCAGCGCGACGCTCGCGCGCGACTCATCGCGTCGCGGCGGCATTGCAGCCGCGCTGTTGCGAGACGCGTACGCGCGGCTGGATCGGGTGGGTGCGATCAGCGACGACGACGCCGAGCGGTTGGCCGGACTCGGCGTGCCGGGGTCGCGCATCAGCGTTACCGGCGATACGCGATACGACCAGGTCTGGGCGCGCGCGGCGGCAGCGCGGCTCGACTCGCCGCTGCTCGCTCCGCTCCGCGCTGGCGGCCCGACTCTCGTCGCCGGCTCGACGTGGCCCGCGGATGAGCAGCGACTGCTCGGTGCCTGGCGCGGGATCCGCGAGCGGCATCCCGAAACGCGGATGATCATCGCGCCGCACGAGCCGACGGCCGAGCACCTCGCTCCCATCGAACGCTGGTGCGAGGGCGAGTCGCTCACCTGTGCAAGGCTCGGCGCGGCGGCGGCGGCGGAAGCCGACGTCGTGCTCGTCGACCGGACGGGTGTGCTCGGCGATCTCTACGCACTCGCCGATGTCGCATTCGTCGGCGGAGGATTCCACGCCGCCGGACTGCACTCGGTGCTCGAGCCGGCGGCGTTCGGGACACCCGTCGTTTTCGGACCGCGGCACAGCGGCAGTCGCGACGCGGGACTTCTGCTCGCCGCGCGGGCCGCCGCGACTGCGCAGGACACGACGTCGCTCGAGGCAGCTCTCGAAGCGTGGCTGGATGATCCCGTTTCGAGGCGGAGCTCTGGTGACGCCGCGCGCGAGGTCGTGCGCGCCGGGCTGGGTGCGGCCGAACGGTCCTACGAGCTGGTCGCGGAGCTGATGCGCTGAGTGTCGTGCTGCGCTACGCGCTCGCCGCTCGCGCCGGGCTCGCGATGGGCGTGCTCGCGGATTGCGGGCGGTGCAGGAAGAATCCCTGCACCAGGTGCACGCCGAGATCCTGCACCGTCTTGAACTCCTCGGCGCGCTCGACGCCTTCGGCGATAACCATCGCGTTGTGGTCTTCGGCGAAGCGGACCATCGTCTGCACGAGGTTCTGCTTGATGAAGTTCGTGTCGATCGCGTTGATGAGCGAGATGTCGAGCTTGATGAAGTCCGGCTCGAGGTTCGCGATCGAACCGAGACCCGCATAGCCGCTTCCGGCGTCGTCCACCGCGAAGCGATAGCCGAGCGAGCGGAACGCCTTCAGCCGCTCGCGGAACTTCGGGTAGTCCTTGATCGCCGTGCGCTCCGTGATCTCGATGACGACGCGCGACGGGTCGGTGACTTCCTTCTCGTTGAACGCCGGATCGGCGAAGTCGTGCGGATCGACGTTGATGAAGAGCAGCTCCCCGGGGGCAAGTCGCGTCTCCATTCCTTCGAGCGCGCGCGCCCGACACAGCCGGCTCAGCTCCCAGATGAGATCAGCCTCGGCGGCAACGTCGAACATCACCTCGGGGCTGCGGAGCGTTCGCATCTTGCCGCGCGCGAGCGCCTCGTAGCCGAAGATCTTGCGGGTCTCGGCAACCACGATCGGGTGGTAGTCCACGTACACCATCCGGTCGCGCAAGCTCGTACGCAGGTCGGAGACGCGCCGTGCGCGCTCCCGCTGCTCCAGCGACCGTGACGCGTTCGCGGCCTCGCGGATGCCGCGATAGATGAGTCGCTCGAGCCGGATCTTGGGGTTGTAGTACAGATGCGCGCGGCCGACGTAGATGTCGAACAACGCCGCGATGTCCTCGCCGTGCGCCTCCTCGATCTTCGCGCCGACGTGGCGCTGCAGGCGAGTCGTCATCTCGGTGATCTCGCCTTCCGTCGCCGCCGCCACGCCACTGGCCGGCACGTGGAAGAAGATGAAGTCGTCGTCGTTGGTGAAGCTCACCATTACGCGCGACGCGCCGAGATCGTCGTCGTCGAGAAAACCGCGCACCGCGCTCGCCGTCGTCTCGAGGACGGAGTCGAGCTTCTCCCAGCCGTAGATCTCCTCGATCTTGGAGTAGCGCACGAAGCTGAAGTAGAGCACGACGAGCTCACCACGCTCCTTGAACAGCTGGCGGGAGCGCTCGATCGCGACCGGCAGCGTCGGCAGCCCGGTGAGCGAATCGTGCAACATCTGCTCGTACTCGACTCGATCGACGCGCTCCGCCATCGCCGAGCCCAGGGCGGCGCCCCGCGCCACCGCCGACCAGATCCGTGCGGCGATCTCCTTCGGATCGCCGGGTAGCTGATACCACTCCTCGGCCTTGAGCTCGACGGCGCGCCGCCGCGCAGTCTCGTCGGCGCAGCCGACCACCACCGGAACGCCGCGTGCGTGCGCCAGCTCGATGCTGGCGCGCAGCAGCGATGGATCATTGGTGGTGAGCAGCAGCGCGCGCACATCGGGCTCACCGAGCGACGCTCCCAGCTCGAGCACGGCGCGCGACTGGGGACGCCAGCCGTCCAGGAGAGCCACCGCGTCGCGTACCGGGGCGACGTCGGTGTCGGTCAGTAGGATCGACTCGCTCACGCGTCTCGCGCGGCGAGCACGTGGTGAACCCGTCTACGAAGCAGCTCGCATCTGAGCGAGGTTTCGCTGCACAGTCTTGGCGAGCGTCGGCAGATCAAAGGGTTTCTCCACGTAGTCGTCCGCACCGAGCTGAAGCGCCTCGCGTTTGTCGTCCCACGCGTCGAGCGCCGTCACCATGATGATGCGAACGTTCTTCCCCAGCGTCGGATGCTGCTTCATGATGCGGCACACTTCCCATCCGTCCCGACCCGGCATCATCACGTCGAGCAACACGACTGCTGGACGTACCGTCTCGTACACCGCCAACGCCTCATCACCGTTGTGGGCGACCGTGATCGGATACCCGCGGATCTCCAGATACTGCCGGATGATCTCCGCGTTGTCATGATTGTCGTCTACCACAAGGATCGGCGGTAGTGCTGCTTCACCAGTGTGCACTGGATACGCTCCCGCGTCTACTGCTTGGCTGGTCTGATCGGCCGGTTCATCCCCCGGGAGAGGCAAGTCGGGTACCAACCGCTAGCGGGATCGGTAGTTACGCCCGTTGGCCGCCAAACGGATGTCTCGCGAGAGGTCCGGCCGAATGAAGAACGGGGCGCCCGACTGGGCGCCCCGTTCCACCTGAGACCGCTGATTGGTCAGAGCTTGGTGGCGTGCTCCGTGACGACCCGGACCTGGTCGTCGACGACCTGGAGAAAGCCGCCCTGGACGCGGAACCGCTGACCGGCGCCCATCCCGAGCCGAAGCTCACCCTGCCCGAGCAGCGTCATCATGGGCGCGTGGCCCGTGAGGATTCCCACCTCCCCGTCGAACGCCGGGGCGACGACGGAGTCCGTCGTGCCCTCGAACAGCACGGCCTCCGGCGAGATGACCGAGACGGTGAGCACGATCAGCCCTGCAGCTTCTTGGCGTTCTCGACCACGTCGTCGATGCCGCCCGCCATGAAGAACGCCTGCTCGGGCAGGTGATCGAACTCGCCGGCGACCAGCCGCTCGAAGCTGGAGATCGTCTCCTCGAGCTTGACGTACTTGCCGGGGATGCCGGTGAACTGCTCGGCGACGGCGAACGGCTGCGACATGAACCGCTGAATGCGCCGCGCACGGCCGACGATCTTCTTGTCGTCCTCCGAGAGCTCGTCCATGCCGAGGATCGCGATGATGTCCTGCAGCTCCTTGTAGCGCTGCAGGATCCGCTGCACGTCGGTCGCCGCCTTGTAGTGGCGCGCGCCGAGGAACTGTGGATCGAGGATGCGGCTGCTCGACGCGAGCGGATCGACGGCGGGGTAGATGCCGAGCTCCGTGATCGCGCGCGAGAGCACGACGGTCGCATCGAGGTGCGCGAACGCCGTCGCCGGCGCCGGATCGGTGATGTCGTCAGCGGGGACGTAGATCGCCTGCACCGACGTGATCGAGCCGTTTCGCGTCGAGGTGATGCGCTCCTGCAGGTCGCCCATCTCCGTCGCCAGCGTCGGCTGATAGCCCACCGCGCTCGGCATGCGGCCGAGCAGCGCCGACACCTCGGATCCCGCCTGCGTGAAGCGGAAGATGTTGTCGATGAACACGAGCACGTCCGCGTTCTCCTGGTCGCGGAAGTATTCGGCCACCGTCAGCCCCGACAGTCCGACGCGGAGACGCGCTCCGGGCGGCTCGTTCATCTGTCCGTAGATCAGGGCGCACGAGTCGATGACGCCGCTTTCCTGCATCTCGAGGTACAGGTCGTTCCCCTCGCGCGTCCGCTCACCCACGCCACAGAACACGGACTTGCCGCCGTGTCCCTTCGCGACGTTGTTGATGAGCTCCATGATCACGACGGTCTTGCCGACGCCAGCACCGCCGAACAGCCCGATCTTTCCGCCCTTCACGAACGGCGCGATCAGGTCGACGACCTTGATGCCCGTCTCGAACA